>NZ_WOVC01000029.1:0-44261 GCF_011378635.1 Methylosinus sp. RM1 | reverse complement strand
CGCGCTCGCCCAGGAGACGGTCTACCGGGCCTTCGCCGAGGCGAATTTTCAGTCGGAGCGCCGCCATGACGGCGTGCGAGTCGAGATCGAGAAGACCATCGCCGACATTCTGAAGGATCACGCCAAGGCGCCCCGCGACTCGGTCGATCACGCCGAGTCGAGGCTCGTCGTTGCGCCCCTCGCCTCATCCCCGATTGTCGTCCATCGAGAAGCGGCCGCGGAGACGGCCGAAGGTGCCCGAACCGAACATGCGGCGCCGTTGGCCGCCTCTGCGCCGCCGCCACCTGCCGACCCCGCGCCCGTGCCCACGCCGACGCCGAGTCCCGCCAAGGCGGCGAGAACGAAGCCGTTGACGCTCGACGAGCATCCATTCGTCGTGCTCGCCGAGGGGGTCATCAAGAAGAATACGGACGCCAAGGCTTGGGACACGAAAACCCAGCGTCAGGTGCGTCAGATTTCACGACTTTTCGGGAGGCTCCTCCTCGAGCAGGGCGTCGTCGAGTTCGAAGACATCCACCAGAAGCACCTGGGCGATCTCGACGACCTCTTCGGCGCCGTCGCCAAGAGCTACGGCCGCAGCCCGCGGGACAATTTCCGGACGCTCGACCAGCTTCGCGCGATCGGCGCGGCCAAGCCGCCATCGGAGCGCGGTCTGGTCGCCGGAACCGTCAATCGGCATTTTTCATTTCTGGGCCAGGTCCTCGCCCATATTCGAAGCCGCGGCCACAAGCTCGACCGAGACATCGACATGACGCTGATGCGTCGCAAGTCCACGGAACGCGGGCGCACGAAGCGTGGACTCCTGACCGAAGCCGACGCCGACGCCATCTTCCGCCTCGCCTTCTTTACCGGCTGCGCCGGTTGGAAAGACGACGAGCTCTTGATCTCAGGCCCGCACGTCTTCCACCGCGCGCTGTATTTCGCGACGCTCATGCTCCACTACACCGGAGCGCGGCGCGAGGAGATCTGCGGCCTCTCCGTCCGCGACGTGGCCTACGTCGACACGGTGATCGACGGCAAGTTACAACGCCTCCACTATATAAAGATCAGAACGAGCGAAATTCGGCGCATCAAAAATCTGTATTCCGAGCGCTCGGTCGTCCTGCACCCGGAGCTCATCCGCCTCGGCTTTCTCGACTATGTCGCGGCCATGAGAGCGCTCGGCTATGAGATGGTCTTCCCCGATCTCAAATCGCCGACATCCTCGTCACCTCTGGGCGATCGGCTCTATGACGAGCTGATCGACGGGCTGCACCAAGCCATTCCCGACGCCGAGGAGCGCAAGAAGGTCGGGGCGACATCATGGGGCATTCGGGCGCTAGGCCGAGCGAGGAAATCTACTGCGACGCGATCGCGCTCGCCAAAATGCTGCCGAGCATCATGAAGATTCCGATCGTGACGACGCATCTACAGCCTCACCCGATCCGCCTCCTGCCATGGGTGCAGGACAGGTTCGAGTAGGTAGGCGACCACGTCTGCGGTAGGGAAATCATCGTCGCACTCGACGATTGCATCGACCTCACGCTGTGTCGAAGATCATCTCGAGAATTGCGATCGGACCCGCCAACGAGGCGACGGCCGCCGCAAATCGGGGAGCGGAGGCGAGCAGAACGGCCGTCAGCAGCGCTCCGAGGGAGGCTGCGATGACGAATGCGACGACGCCGATCGAGGCGCTCCGCGACAATGTCGCCAAGGCGAAAGCACAGACGAAAAGCGCGCCGCTCACGCATCGCGCTGCCACCTTTTCTCTCGTGCAGGGCCGATGTCCGAAGACCTGCTGGTGGTGACGATCCATCGCCAGCGCCGCGGCGAAAGAGCCGCAATAGCCGAGAACGAAAACAATCGGAGTCATGGGACGAGTTCTCTCTCGGACGTCTGATCGATGATTTTCTCGTTCGTGCGTTCTTCACGCAGTTTTCTCGCTGTCGCCGCGAATGCGCATCCGATTGCCGCCATGGCGACGTCGAATCCCAGAAACACTCGATCATAGGATGCGATCTCGCCGTTGCGATAGGCCGCCGCATCGGCGAGCGGCAAAGCGGCGAAGGCTCCGGCGGCGACGAGCAGCGTCGGCGCCCAGGGCGGGCGGCGCCAAGGGAGAAGGGAGACGAGGAACACGGCGAGCCAGGTCGAGAAAAACATCATAGGCTCACCCAGCAGGCGACCGGGGGAGGCGGAAGGAAACAGCCTGTTCGCCCAGAAATACGCCGCCACTGCAATCGGCAATCCGACGATCACGCCGAGATTCAGCCTTTCGACCAGAAACATTCCGATGCGCGACGTGTCGCGTCGGCGCGCGCTGACCGACCACAGCACGAGACCTGTTCCGATCATCGCTGTCGCTGTCGACCCGCAAACGAACAGGCCCGCCCGCAGAGCCGCATCGGCGAAGCGACCGACATGCAGACCATACATCGTCATATGGGCAGCGACGACCGACGAAGGCGGCGACTGCGGAATCGATCTCCCATCCGGTCCGATGAAGCGCAGCTTGTCATAGCGATAGGCCAATGTTTCCGACGCGTCGCGTGTCAGCTCGATGAGCGTTCCGATCTCGCCCGGCCGATAGATATCGATCACTCCGGCGCGACCGTCCGCCCAACGCCGCCGCGCTTCCGCGAGCAGCGGCGCGACGGGCGCGAGAGGCGCAGGGTCCGAAACCGCCGGCGTCGGAGCGACGAGACCGGCTTCGGCGAGCAACGCCTGCGCGCGTCCCTGATAAGCGACATGGATTCCCCAGGGCATATAGAGGAACATCAAGGTGACCAATCCCGTATAGGTGATGACGAGATGGAAGGGCAAGGCCAGCACGCCGGCGATATTGTGGCCGTCCAGCCATGCCCGCTGACGCGTCGCGTCGGGCCGAAAGGTGAAGAAGTCGGCGAATATTCGCTTATGCGCGACGACGCCACTGACGAGCGCGACCAGCATCACGATCGCCGCGAAGCCGACGAGCAATCGTCCCCAGATCGACGGCATCTGAAGATCGAAGTGGAAATAATAGAGAAAGTCGCCGCCGAGCGTCGCGCGCGCCGGCGAGGGCGCGCCGCTCGCCGGATCGAGCCATTCGTGAACGAAGCTCGGCTCCTTTCCGGATTTGCGCCAGAGATGAATCTCCGTCGCCGGCTCGCGCGCATTCGGCAAGGTCACGCGCCATCGCTCGGCGTCGCCGCCGATCGCTCCAAGGCGGCGCAAGGCCGCGTCGGCGATTTGCGCATCATCCTTTGTATCGGCGGAAAATCCGAGCTCCGGCCGCATCCAATGCGAAATCTCGGAGCGGAAGTAGGTCGCGCTACCGGTGAGAAAAATCGCATAGAGAAGCCAGCCCGCCAGCAGGCCGGCCCAGCCGTGCAGCCACAGCATCGAACGAAAGAACGATCCGTTCAACACACGCTCCGCGACGCCGAGAGCGCCGCCGCGGCGAACGGAAGCGCGCAGAGCAGAAGCCCGAGCCATGCGCGAAGCGCGCTCGACGCCGCAAAACACCAGAGGAACGCGCCGACATAGACGGCGAAGCTCGTCATCATGCCTGTGAGCACGGCGTCGGCGCGGGCGTCTCGGAAGGAAATGGAGACAGCGACGACGAACAGCGAGGCGAACGCATAGCCGCCGACGATCGCCGCAACAGTTCGAGAAAAAATCTCGAACCGGCGCTTTGCCGCCACGCGATGAAGCAATCTCGACAAGACGCACTCACTCCTTCGATTCGTGCTTCGCCTTCTCGTGAACGAAGGCGACACGTTTTCGATAGTCGGGCGAAACACGAAGCGCGCGCTTGTGCGCTTCGCCATGATCGTGAGCCTAGCGCAGAAATCCAACGATTGCGCCACCGATGATCGCGCGAAGCAGCTTGTTTGGAAGAGTTCCGTAATAGGCCTTTCGATTCATAGCTTGGAAGCATTCCTCGATCGTGATCGTCATCGCTCGTGATAGAGCGTGATCTCCGCCATATCGGCGCCGTTCGCGCCTTCGCCTTCGACGCGCACGCAATCTCGGGGGAGTATTGCGCTATGTTCCTCATCAAAACGCCACGCCTCCGCGCAATCGGACGTCGACGCCGTCTCGGATCCATCGCGGTCAATTGTCTGCCGATCGGTCTTCTCTCCGTTACGCCGGTCCTTGCGGAGGAGCAGCCGATCGATCTGGGCTCGATCGATATCGGCGCCGCGCGAACGACGGGTGAGAAGCGCAAGACCGATGATAATTCCGCCGTTGTCGCAAGAGGCGGTTCCGCCGCCACCAAGACGAGCGCGCCGCTGCTCGAGACGCCGCAATCGGTGACGGTCGTCACGCGCCAGCAACTCGATCTTCAGGGCTCGCCGACGATCTACGACGCCTTGCGCTACACGACCGGAGTCGGCGGCGAGCGCGGCGTCAATCTCACCGACGATTCCTTCAATCTGCGCGGCTTCGCCGCCGGTCTCGCGAGCGCGCCTATGGCGATCTATCGCGACGGACTCAAGCAGCTCGGCGGCACTTACGCGGAGCCCTCCGAACCTTACGGATTGGAGCGCGTCGAGGTGATTCGTGGCCCGGCCTCGGTGCTCTATGGCCAGATCGCGCCCGGCGGGCTCATCAATCTCGTGACCAAGCGTCCGTCGACGGAGCCGCTCCGCGAGTTGGAAGTGCAGCTCGGCAGCTTCGATCGCAAGCAGATATCCGGCGACTTTCGCGGCGCGATCGACCCCGCAGGCGTCTGGTCTTATCGTCTGACCGGCCTCTTCCGCGACAGCGACACGATGGTGAGCCATGTTCCGGACGATCGCCGCTACATCGCGCCGGCTCTGCGATTCGAGCCCTCGTCCGACACGTCACTGACGCTTCTCGCGCGCTATCAGGACAGTCGCACCGCGTTCAATTGGGGCCTGCCGGCGGCCGGAAGCGTCGCGTACAACCTCAACGGCGTCTTGCCGCGGCACGGCTTCACGGGAGAGCCCAATTTCGACAAATACACGACCGAGGTCTATGCGGTCGGATATCAGTTCGAGCACCGCTTCAGCGACATGTTCACGGTACGACAGAACTTCAATCGTTGGGGATCGGCGCTCGAATGGGATTCGGCCTATGGCAGTTCGCTACAGGCGAACGGGCGCTATCTCAACCGCTTCGGCTACAGCCGCCGCGATACCTACGGCAGCTGGACCGTCGACAATCAGATCGAGGCGCGCTTCGACACGGGCCCGCTCGAGCACAAGGCGCTCGTCGGACTGGATTATCAAAACTATCGATGGAATTACAAGACCTGGCGCGGAACGGTCGCGGCGCTCGATCTGTTCAACCCCGTCTATGGCTCGCCGGTCGTCCTCAACTCGACGCCGAACATCGACAGTCTGATTCTGAATGATCAGCTCGGCGTCTATTTCCAGGATCAGATCAAGCTCGACGGGCATTGGCTCATCACCGGAGGCGGTCGTCAGGATTGGACGACGCAGACCACTTACGCCTATCGCGCCGGCACGGTCACGCCGAGCAATCAGGACGCCTTCACCGGTCGCGCAGCGCTCATGTATCTCTTCGACGAAGGCGTTTCGCCCTATGCGAGCTACTCCAGCTCTTTCGAGCCGCAGACGGCGATGGACTACACAGGCGCGCTGCTGAAGGCGAAGACGGGCGAGCAATATGAGCTCGGCTTCAAGCTCCAGCCGCCGGGCTCCGACTATATGCTGAGCTTCGCCGCCTATCAGCTGACGCAGCAGAATGTCCCGAGCGCCGACCCCGACGCTTCCCATCGTCTGATCAATCCGTCGGCGCAGATATCGATCGGCGAGGTGCGCTCGCGCGGCTTCGAGCTCGAAGGCAAGGCGACGGTCGATCGAAATCTCGATCTCATCGGCTCCTACACTTTCACCGAGAACAAGATCATGCAGAGCGCCACCGGCACGCAGGGGCAGTCCATGCCGGGCGTCGCCCGCAACGCTTTCGCGGTCTGGTTCAATTATCGGCCGGACTTCGCCGCGCTCGGCGCGCGAGAAGCCGAGCTGCTGCAAGGGCTGAGCCTCGGCGCCGGCTTGCGCTACAACGGCCCGAGCTTCTCGCCGCCACTCGCCGCCCCCGGCGTTGTCTACCGGGTCCCGGATTATGCGGTGCTCGACGCGATGATCGGATATGAGCGCGACAATTGGCGTCTCGCATTGAATGTCTCCAACCTTCTCGACAACGCTTATGTCGCCGCCTGCTATTACAGCGCGCCGGAGTGCTTCTATGGCGAGCGACGCAAGCTCGTCGCGACGTTGCGCTATCGCTGGTGAAGAGCCTGTGCGATATTTTTCACAATCCATCTTATTCTCGGCGCGCAGACCGTCTTCGGCCTGCTCTCGGCGCTGGTCGACGTCGCCGACAAAGCGCCCAGCTCAACGAACGAAATGGCCTATTTCAGGTCCGCCGCCGGAAAGGACAATTTGAATGTCGCGCCGCCGCCGGGCGTCGCCTCGAGGATGACGCGGCCGTCATGCGCCTCCATCAGTTCCTTGACGATCGCGAGACCGAGCCCGGCGCCGGGCTTGGCGTCGGTCTTGCGCCAGAACGGCTCGAAGATCAGCTCGCGATCGTCCGCGGCCACGCCTTCTCCATGATCGATCACGGTTACTGTAGCGTCGCAGTCGACGCGCACGAGCACTGTGCCTCCTTCCGGCTCGGCGCGCAGCGCATTGTCGATGAGATTGCAGATGATGCTTTCCAGCGCCTGCCGATCTCCGGCGACGACGACCGACGCCGGCGTCGTCTCCAATGCGAGATGGCGCCCGTTCTTGAGCGCCAGCAGCGCATAATCGTCGACGGCCGCCTGCGCGACTTCGGCGAGATCGACCGAGATCGCCGCCTCGGGTCGGCCCTGCAAGCGCGCAGAGGCTAGAAGCTGTTCCACTATCGAGCGGATCCGCCTTGCATCGCGTTTCATGTCGCCGATGAAGCCGGCCTCTTCGGGATGGTTCAGCCGTTCGCCGAACCGCCGACGTCAGGTGAAGAGCTGGTTGGTGTTGAGGTCGCGCCGCCGCGCGACCTCGGCGATCGAAGCTCCCTCCTCGAGGCTCTCATCGACGATCCGGCGCTTCTCATCCATAGCCCATGATCAACGCTTGCGCTCAAGCGCCGGGGGACCATCATCGTTGCGCGACATAGGCGATAGTGTCCGCTTGTAACTGAAGTGGACACGATCATCGCGCCACCCGTCAGGCAGCTATCTCAAAAACCGAGGTCACCGCCAGGCGGCCGCCCCCGAAGGGATACGATTCAACTTGTCCTCGGACCGACACTAAGACGAGAGGTTCGGATCGAAACGCGAGATTGGAATACGGCTGCGTGGTTCATGATCGGGACGTCATCCCGATCAGAAAATCGAGAAGATCCATTGCGTTGCGCTCCAGATCATAGCGCTTCTCGAAACTCGCGCGGGCTTTCGACGACATTTCGCCGCGCTCCTTTCGCGACATTGCGCACATTTTTTGCCAGCCGGCGCTTACTGCTTCGATGTCGTCACAGACCACCAATCCGGCGCCGTCGGCCTCGATCTCCCGCCAAATATTGACCTTGTTCGTGATGAGAACAGGAACTCCGAGCGCGAGCGCCTCAGCGACGACTATGCCGAAATTTTCTTGATGAGACGGTAGAATAAAGAACTCCGACGACCTGAACGCTCCCCATTTGGCGTCGCCGGAGAGCATTCCCGGCCAATGGATGCGGTCGGCGACCCCGAGTTCGGCAGCCAATTTTTGGAGGCTGCTCTTCCAGCCCGTTTGATCAGGTCCCGCGATCACGAGATCGATATCACAAAACTGAAGGGCGTGCCGCGCGAAGGCACGGATGAGTAGATCGACGCCTTTCTTGGGATGAATGCGGCTCAAAAACAGGATGAGCTTCCGGTCTTTGACGTCGGGAACCTTCGCCATGAAGGCGGCGCGCTGCTCTGCGGGATCGCCATCGACGTCACATGCGCCATAGCCGACGACGAATGGATTCGCCGAATAGGGCGAGAACGATCGCGGCGCAAGCTCACGCTCCTCTTCGGATGTGAAGAGAACGCCACGTGCGTCACGGAGGACTTTATGTTCGAACATCCTCCAGAAAATCGACTTGAAAAATGTCTTTATAGGATATGTCTTGTTGAACCACGGATCGAGCATGCCGTGCGTGAATACGAAGTAGGGTATCCCTGAGTCGCGTAGGGCCCTCCAGCTTCCAAATGACGAATAGTTCCACAGGCCATTGACGATCACGGCGTCATAGTTCCCGGCGTAAATCCTCAACCAGCGGCCGAGATTGGGCGTATAGCCATAGCGAAGCCACGGCAAAATCCGCCGTAGAGGACTGCCGCTGCCAACGGCAAATGTAGGTATCGGCGCCTCATGAGCACAAGATGCGCCTATTGGATCGAGACAGAGAATATGGCGCTCGTGCCCATACTTTGACCAAATGGCGGAACTGGAGAAGACTCCCTCGATCGGTCCTCCGCCTCGCCGGTCTACCGACGCAATGACATGCAGGACTTTCATTCATCGATCCTTGTTTCCCCCAGCGAACGGAGTCGCAAAAAGCGTATCGATTCCGACATCCGATGGAACGAACAGGCTCGACTTCGAGGCTGGCGTCTGGCTTCGATAATGCTTGCTCCGATCGAGTCGCACGAGGCTTTGGAGATCGGCGTCGCGGTCTTCTGGTGTCCTTGTAGCCTCTGCGATACGGCCCTCTCCTCCGCGATAGACGGTGAGGCATGGGCGTCGCGCCGACAGTTTTGTCGGAGAAGATCGACCTTGGAGTGGAAACGCGATGGTTCGCTCTTCATTGAGAATACGCAAAGATGACAATCTCAGCAGGCCGAGCGGCGCCTGACCAGGCCAGAACGCCCTATCGATCGGCGCGAGGGAGCCGAGCACGCGTGAATGCGTCTTGCCGAGATGTCTCAGCGGCAAGAGCAGGAGCTCAAAATCCGATGTTTCGTAACCGCTAGCGGTGGAGCCCCGGGCGCCAGCCACGACCGGAACTACACCGTCCATCAATGTCTGAAAAATCGCCTGGATGTCGATTCGTTCTGCCTGATCCCAGAGTTCAAGAAACGAGCGGCCTTTTTGGTCGGCAGACCAAAGGGCATTCACACGCGCTCCACAGAGTCTGATGGGAAAGCGCGATTGCTTATCAGCCTCGATAATGAAGGCGTCGGCGAGCACATGTCTAATTTGCGCGGGGTCTATCTCGGAGCGATCCGGCGCCGACCGTCCCCCTTTGATTTCCCTCCAGTAATTGTAGAGTTCCCGGCTGATGAATTGCTTCATTTCTTGCCCAGCCTCTCTCGGCGCGGCAGCCGCAGTTGATTTTCAGCCCGAGCAGACGAGAGCATTTCCATGCACATTTTTCGATTATCCCTTGTCGCTTTTTTTATCGACCTGATTTGAACAGAAGCGGATCGAGGATCTATTCGTCATTTCAGTCAGCTGCGAAGCCATGCCAGGAGCGTGTCGAAGGTTCATGAAATCGGCTCGCCTGAACGCTTTCGGCAATATGGACGGCGCCTCGCCCGAGGCGAAGCGCCGAGAGGACGCGCATCTTTCCGTGCGACCTTGAATTGGGGAGACCGTGTCGGCAACGAAATATATTTGCGATAAACTGTATTCTCTGTTTCTCTCAGAGTCTGTCCGTGAACTTCATGGTTTATTACAAAATCTTCTGAGCATGAGGCGGATGGAGGCGATGTCAGGGCTGTTCAACGCTCTGTGCTTCGGGCTGCACGAGGGCACAATTTTTCGCTTTTAAGTTTCAGACGTGTCTGAATCTATGGGGAGCAACCCGAATCGGAGGTTGACGACGATCGATCTTGCATCCTGCCTTGCCGCCATCCCCGATCGGCGGCGCGCCGAAGGAAAGATTTTACAACCAAGTCGGCGTCATCCTGTTCTCGATCCTCGCCATGCTGAGTGGCGCTCGGTCGTATCGGCAAATTCACGCTCTGATCCGCGCCAGGCTTTCCTTGCTCAACGCGGCGTGTCCGGACGCGGCGCTGCGTCGGGCGCCGGCCTACACCTCTGTGCACGGCATCCTGCGGCAGCTCGACCCGGACGAGCTCGAGAAGGCGTTCCGTCGTCATGCGGAAAGCCTCGACAGCTCCTGCGCGGGCGCGCCGTCCCGCTTCATCGCCTTCGACGGAAAGTCCCTGCGGCAGAGATTGACGCTTTCGCCGATCGAGACCGAGCGCGCCGCACGATCAGCGCACTGTCTCGACCTACATCTTCGGCGCCGTCTGTCCAAAGGACGGCAAGGGCGCGGCGCTGGTTCTACCAGCCTGCAACACCTATGCGATGAACCTGCTCCTCGCCGAAATCGCGAAAAATGTCGCGCCGGACGCCCACGCGGCTCTTATCGTCGACCGCGCCGGCTGGCACATGACCGACAAGCTGGTCGTTCCGCCCAACATCACGCTCGTTCCCTTGCCGGCGAAATGTCCAGAGCTGAACCCGGCCGAAAACGTTTGGCAGTTTCTGCGCGAAAACTGGCTCTCTAACCGCGTCTTCAAATCCTACGACGATATCGTCGATCACTGTTGCGCCGCTTGGAACAAGCTCATCGACCAGCCGTGGCGTATCATGTCCATCGGGTTGCGCGA
Organism: Methylosinus sp. RM1; assembly: GCF_011378635.1. Taxonomy (NCBI): domain Bacteria; kingdom Pseudomonadati; phylum Pseudomonadota; class Alphaproteobacteria; order Hyphomicrobiales; family Methylocystaceae; genus Methylosinus; species Methylosinus sp. RM1. The sequence continues at coordinate 33,673 of NZ_WOVC01000029.1, read as the reverse complement.
TTGGGCCCATGGGTTTTGATAAGTGAGGATTGGTATTACGCGTTGAGCCGCCCGAGGATGATAGAAGCGATTCCGACATGCGGCGATCACGATCGCTGGCGTCGAACTCATGCATCGCATAAAGAAGGGTCAATTCGCGCTGACCAGATTTAGAGCCGCCGGGACAACTGCGCCCGAAATCTGAAGTGCTGTGCTCGCTGTCTGATCCTAACGAACGGCTGGCTCCCATCGCGTAGCTATCGACAAAAATTGCACCGCAACCGTTCAGTAAGCATGGGGGTCGCGGACCACGAGCAGAGCCGTCCTGCAGATGATTTCAAAATCGAGCCAAATTGACCAGCGATCTATATATTCGATGTCGTAATCGACGCGCCGCCGCAATTTATCGACGCTATCGAGTTCACCACGCAGACCATGAACTTGGGCCCAGCCCGTTAGGCCGGGCTTCATGCGATGGCGGACGGCGTAATAATCCACCAGCTCTTCGAGGCTTTGGCCATGAGTCCTCGTCTGTAGAGCATGAGGCCTCGGTCCGACGACCGACATCTCGCCCTGCAGCACGTTGAAAAATTGCGGGAGCTCGTCGAGACTCGTGCGCCGAATGAAACGACCGACGCGAGTGACGCGGGGGTCCTGCTTCCGAGTCTGAATGGTCGCGTGATGGTCGGTCATGTCTCCATACATCGAACGAAACTTCCACAATTCGAAAACTCGGCCGTTGAAACCCGTTCGTCTTTGGCGAAAGAAAACCGGGCCGGGACTCTCGATGCGGATCGCCAATGCGATGAGCAGCATGATTGGCAAAGACGCCAAAATAATCGCTGACGCGATTAGTATGTCTTCCATTCGTTTGAGCCAGAGATTCCATCCATCGATCGGCTTTTCGACAGCGCGGATCGATAGGCTTTGTCCAAAGAGCGTGACATTCAACATGCTCGATCGAAGCCCATCGCAATAAGGAAGGACAAAAATCTGCGCGGAAATATGGCGCAGCAAATGGAGATTGCGCAATACGATGGGCGCATCTTCCCAATTCGTGGCGATGTAGACGATATCGATCTCGTCGCGAGCGATATGATCGGAAATTGTCGCGAGGTCGCTCAAGTCTCGTAGACGCAACGATTTCAAGGTGCGGGCCTCATAGGCGCTGTATTGGGCAATTTCCTCGGCGCAGAGCGGATCGTGAAAGACCCCGACCGACAAAGCGGTATAGACACAGCCGCCGCGATTCAGCGCCCGACGCAACTGTCCGACGACGAACCATCTTATCAACGAAACAGCCATGCATGCGGTAATTGCCCATGAAAAGAACCAAAGACGTGAATATGTTTCTGCTGTCTTGGTGGCGACCGCGATGACGACGAGTGTTGTGAACGTCGCTATGAAACAAATCACAAATCTGCGGGTAGCGAATAGCCGATCGAGAATCCCGCGTGTGGAGTAGAGCGCGAACGCGTAGGATAACAAGAGATAAAAGCCTGCGGCAAATATGCTGGCCGCAATTTGCCGGTCGGCAAGATAGTCGAGTCGGCTTTCGAAGCCCCCGAAAAGCCACTCGAAGAACACCCCGAATCCGATGATTGCCGAGACGTCGAGCAATAGCAATATTGCTGTATAATTTTCCAAGGAAATTCGGCGTCCATCGAATTCAGTCGAGACGACGTCGACCTCGCTATCTACGACCTGCGTGGCTCGCATGTGACGATCGACTCTCTCGAAGTACTCGCGTCTCGTTTGCCGCGGCGAATGAGAAGCGGGGTGTAACGGAAACGAAGGAACTTCGGCGAAGAAGCCTCGGGCCGCTTCGAAGTGCGGATGGTGTTCCGCCGCCTTGTCCGAAATCCCCGTTTGTCCGAGTTTACGAAGAACCTCAGGCTGATCGGGCGACACCATCAATCATCTCGATGAGGTCTTCGAGCATAGAACGGGCGACTACAATCACATATTTTAGCGAAAAATGTTTATAAATAAAAATATATCGATATTATTATGCACGCTCATTCGATATTATCGATATATTTTTGCGTTATAATTTGAGGTTAGGTCTATGCATTTTTCGATGTTTAATATTATAGTGCCAATTTAGTAGCAACAACCAATAAGTGTATAGCGCCATGATCACAGCCAGCGTCGCTCCAAATTTGGTTGACCTTGCGTTATTGCGGCTAACGCTGTCCCATATCGAGAGCAAACACTTTAAAGTCGCTCCACAAATTCCTCTCGAAGTGTTGCTCGTTCTTTCGGCAAATCAGGGCTCGTTACGTTTATCGGAGCTCTACAGGCGCGTTCGCGCGACTCAGGCCGCGGTTCGGCTTCATTTGCGTTCGCTCGAAATGTTGGAGTTGGTCGACGAAGGCATCGATCCCTCAGATCGCCGCGCCAGACGCATTTTTCTAACTCCAAAAGGCGTGGCCAATGTTCGGCGTTACGCCGAAGATTCCATGCGGGTGATGGCGCAACTCGGACCAGAAAAGGCCATGCATGACGCATAGCCGCCGGCAGAGATGATACAAAATTGCGGAGCACAAGTCTCGAATGCAAAGTAAGCCGTTAATGCCGGGCGAAATCGATCAGCGCTCGATTATACCGAGACGTCCTGACGATGCAGTTCCGGGATCATGACAATCTCCCCGAGTTCGATCACCGCGCCCTCCCTCCCGCCGAGGGGAGCGGCATCGGCGAATTACCGCGCCGCCGGGCTTTCCAGGCCATGCCTCGGAAAGCCCGGCGTCACGAAAACTGGGGGTACATTTCGGGAGTTTACGACCGGCGCTCACGCATCTCGCACGCGCTGCCGTGGTCTGTGTACGACAGTCGACCGCTTACCAAAGTGACCAACAATCGTGAGAGCCAGCGGCGCCGATACGCTTTGGTCGAGAGAGTGCGGAGTCTGGGATGGGACGACGTTCAGCTCACGTCGGCGCCGAAGATGTCGTCGATCGATTGCCGCGCGAGATTGAAGCGAAGACGGTCCAACGGACTATATCCCAAGTGATGCAAGACTGCCGGATTGTCTGCGATTGGGCGGACGCCCGTCGCGGCATCCCTAGCCCTAGTCGTCATGGTGAACCGGAGATCGTCGAGAAGGAGACCGAAATCGTTCGGCCTATCTTCTCCCCTCGTGAGCCCCAACGGCCGTCGTGCAAATTCGATCGTAGAACCGTCGCAACGCTGCGTGTTCGCTCTTGAACTAAGCGACATCGACGCCCAGCCTGCATGACAGCTCCGCGAGCTTGCTTTCCAAATACCAGCGATAAGACTCGGCAATGCCCTCTTCTAGCGAAATTTCCGGCTTCCAGCCCAACGCCGCGATACGGCTAGAATCCATCAATTTGCGCGGGGTTCCATCGGGCTTGGACTTGTCGAAGACGATCTTCCCGGAAAAAGCGACGGCGTCCGCGACGATCTCCGCAAGGCGGCGAATGGAAATCTCATAGCCGGCGCCACAATTGACGTGCTCATATTCGTCGTAATTGTCCAGGCAGAACACGACGCCTCTCGCCAGATCGTCGACATGCAGAAATTCCCGCAACGGCGAACCGGTTCCCCACACGACGACCTCTTGGCGCCCGGCCACTTTCGCTTCATGAAACTTACGAATGAGTGCCGGCAGCACATGACTGGTCGTCAGGTCGAAGTTGTCGTTCGGTCCATAAAGATTGCACGGCATCACGGAAATATAATGCCGACCATACTGCTTACGGTACGCCTGACACAGTTTGATGCCGGCGATCTTGGCGATCGCATACCATTCGTTGGTCGCCTCCAACGGCCCGGTGAGCAGAGCCTCCTCCTTGATCGGTTGAGGCGCGAATTTGGGATAGATGCAGGAGGAGCCAAGGAACACCAAGCGATCGACACCTGCCGCATGAGCGGAGTGAATGATGTTGGTTTCGATCGCCAGATTGTCGTAGATGAAGTCTGCGGGAAACGTGTCGTTGGCGTAGATCCCGCCGACTTTCGCGGCGGCGAACACGATGGCGTCGGGGCAGTTCTGTTTCAGCCAGACTTCGACGGCGATCTGATTGCGCAGATCGACGACGGAGCGGTCGGCTTTGACGACTTGATCGCCACGCTTCTCCAGGTGTCGGGCGATCGCAGACCCCACCATACCCTTGTGGCCCGCGACCCAAATACGTCTTCGGCCCATTTGAAAGTCTCCATACGAAACGATGGCGGGATAGAAGTGTCGCGCCCGGATGTCTACACAAAGACCTTCAGATCGTCGCCTCGTATCCGAGCGGAATATTATACTCAACAATATAGTTGAAACAAAATAACCTATAGGTGCAACTTTTATCGATAAATAATGTCATTGCGTAACCGCGCTCTTCGCGCCTTTTAGAAAAGGCGTAGCTTACGAGTTAGGACCCTTCGCGTAGATCGGGAAGCATCGTTTGATGACGAAAACGTACTTGAACGATCTTCCCGATTGCCGTCGGCTAATCGGTCGGCGCGTGAACAAGGCGAGCCAGCCCTATATCGCCGATGCTCTCCTGAGCCTCTTTCGCGTCCCCATGAGCGCCGCGACGTACGAACCGCATTTTGCGATCTGTGACGTATGGCGTCGGACGCACGATACGAAACGACGCGGCTGTAGAGCGAGCGCGATGGAAGTCGCGTTCTGGCTCGGAGTCGCGGGCGTCGGGCCGGCGTGTTGGGCCGAACTCGCCGAGGCGCAGGTCGTCGGCGCCCCCTCGAGCCGAGGCTATTTGGACGACGCGCCGAGCCTGCTGTCGCCCAAGCCGATGTCGCAGAGAAGCCTGCGGTCGAAGCCCTTGCGCGACTACACCGGCCTGCCTTTCGCGGATTGGTTGATCTATCCGAGCCTTTTCGTCGGCGCGGCGTTCGACGACAACGTCTTTCAAGCGACCAATTATCGAACGTCGGAACCCGGCGTGCGTCTGCGGCCGAATATCGTGGCGATGCGCGACGCCGGAATACACAAGACGACGGCGTTCGCTCATGGCGACATCCGCCTCTATCCCGCTCTCTCCACGGCCAACGCCGTCGATGCGCGGGTCGGATTTGCTCATCGATGGGAGGCGCGGCGCGATCTCTCGTTCCGCTTTCAGGGAGAATATGACCGCCGCACCGATATGTACAACAACGGCTATGTGACGACCTCGAATGGAGCGGCGACGGCCGCCATCGGCGCGAAAATCGCCAGTCCGCAACGTTACAATCAATTCGTCGGCTCGATCGCTGCACTGAAGTCGTTCGATCGCTTTTTTGTCGGGCTCGGCGGCAGCATCGTCGGAACCGATTATGACGCGCTCGACACGACAGCCGGGTCGATCTCGCAGTCTTATCGGAACAACGTCGTTTACGCGGCGACCGGGCGGCTCGGCTATTCGGCGACGCCGCTGCTCTATGCCTTCACCGAAGCGACCGGAAACTTCCGTAACTTCGACAACGCCATTTACAATTCCGACGGCTATCGGCTGGTCGGCGGCCTCGGCACGGATCGCATCAGCCTGTTTCGCGGCGAGGTCTACGCCGGTTATCAACGGCAGCTCTACGACAGCCCTTTGTTCGTTTCGCCATCCAGTCCCGTCATCGGCGGCAAGGTCTTCTGGTATCCGACGCGCGCGTGGACGGTGACGGCGTCCGCAGACGAGACCTTCCAAGACTCCGGGCTGACGGCCGTCGGCAATCCGACCGGCAGCGCCGCGCGCGTGACGTCGGCGTTGGGGACCGTCCATTACGCTCTGTCGAGATCATGGTCCGCTTCGGTTCGCGGCGGTCATGATGATCTCTTCTATATCAACGGCGGACGCCATGACCGCCGCTGGACCGCCGGCGGGCAGTTGCATTACGAACTCCTGCGCAATCTCAACGCAACGTTCGACTATTCTTTCGTCACGGTCGCGTCCACCGCCCTCGGAGCGAGTTTCAGCCGAAACATTTTCTCGATCGGCGCCACATACAAATACTGAACCGACAAAGGAGGGTCCGATGTTCAAGCAGATCATATTGGCGACGAGCGTCGCGCTGATGGCGGCGTCGACGACACCGGCGGCTGCGCGTTCCGGGCAGGCCGGCGCGCATTCGAGTCGCCCTTCCGAGACGCTGGTGGACGCGCGGGTCGCGTCGCTTTTCTCGCAATATCCGAATGGCGGCCCCGATCTCGTCGCGGCGCTCGAGGGTTTGCTGGAACAAAGCCCGGCGCTCGCCGCCGATGTGGCGGCGGCGGCCCGCCTCGGAAATCTCGATCAGGAGAACGCCGCCGGCCTGGCCCTCGCCGACGCCCAGGCCGCGTTGGCGGCGGCGGGAGACATCAAAGGCGCGGACGCGTTGCGCGAGGCGGCCGCGCGAGCAGATCCGCGGACGGCGGCGGCGTATCACGCCGCCTCGGGCGAAGTCGCGTTCGGAGAAAGCCGCGGCCCCGGCGGCCAATGGTATTTCGGCGGCGTCGGCTCTTTCGGCGGGGGCGGCGGCGGCTCGGTCGGCGCGCTCGGAAGCAGGGTCAGTCCCAATTGATCGCGTGGCGGCGCTTGCTTCCTGAACGTGGGAATGAAGGATGAGGCTTTCGGCGCAGCGCCTCGTCGTCGAACACGCCCGTGGCCCAGAGCCGCATGCCGCGCCGCGCGGCGATGAGCGCAGCTCGTCTGTCCTTTCGGCATATGCGGACGATCTTTCGTTTTACGCATTGCTGGCGGGGCTCGCCTGGGCGCCGTTTTGGTTCGGTTCCAATCGCGACGTCGCTTGGGGTGTCAACGCCGTCTATTTCGGCGCCCTGGCCATTCTGTTCGAAGCGTCGCGCCTCGTCTCGGGCCGGCGCCACGCGATCGGCATTCGATGGATATGGTTCCCCGCCCTCGCCTTCGCCTTCGTCGCCGCCTGGTCGCTCGTTCAGTCGAGCTCCTGGGTTCCGACCAGCTACCATCATCCGATTTGGCAAATGGCCGGAGAGACGCTCGGCCGGACGGCGCCCGGCTCGATCAGCGTCGATCGCGACAAGACCCTCCTCGCGCGCACGCGTCTGACGACCGCCGCCGCCGTATTTTGGATCGCATTGCAGACTTGTCGGTCGAGCAAGAGAGCGCGGCGTCTTGTCGGGGCGATCGCGTTCATCGGAGCGCTCTACGCCGTCTATGGACTCGTGGCGTTCTTTGTCTGGCCAGACAGGCTTCTATGGTTCGACAAGGTCCACTACAAAGATTCGTTGACGTCGACGTTCGTCAATCGAAACTCCTACGCGACCTATGCGGCTCTCGGCTTGATCAATGCGCTCGCGATCGCGTTCTCGCACTATCTCCGCAGCGCCGCGCCGCGGACGGCGTCTTTCGCACGCCGGCTGGCGGAGTTCGTCGCCTCCACCACGGGTCGAGGCGGCGGCTGGATCGCTTGCGCCTTCATAATCGGAATCGCATTGGCGTTGACGGGATCACGCGGCGGAGCGGCGGCTGCAGTCGCGGGCCTGTCGGCCTTCCTGTTTCTCGTCGGCTTTCGCGGCCGGCGGAACGCCGGCCCGACCGGATCGGCGATATTGCTCGCCGGCATGGCGGTCGCCGCGGCGTTCTTCGCGTACGGCGACTTTCTCGCCGACCGTCTGTTGCAAGGCTTCGCCTCGAATGATCGATTGTCAGTCTATGGCCTCACATGGCTGTCCATTGCCGATATGCCCCTGCTCGGCTTTGGCGACGGGACTTTCGAGGAAGCATTTCGCATGTATCGCGACGGCAGCGTCGGTCCGTTCGGAGCCTGGGACAAGGCGCACAACACCTATCTCGAAATGTTTCAAGGACTGGGCGCTCCGGCGGCGGCGCTTCTTCTTCTGGGTCTCGCCTTTCTTGGCGGTCGATGCGTTTACGCCGCATTGACCAGAAGCCGCGACGCTGTCGCACCGCTGGCGGCGAGCGCCGCCACGATCGTCGTCGCCCTCCATGCGCTCGTCGACTTCAGCGTGCAAATGCAGGCGGTCGCTCTCACCTGGGCGGCGCTGCTCGGGGCAGGCGTCGCTCAATCCTGGAGCGCCACGATCGCAACAGAGGAATAGAGGGGCCCGGCGCCCAGACGATTGGACCCAAGCCGCGAACGACGTCCACCACATGGTCTGAACGCGTCGAACGCACGATGAAAAGACATGAGCCGTAGAGGTTTTGACATGCACGGGAAATTTTCGCTGCCTTTGACCCAGCAGATGGAAGGCGCCCCGGAGCAGGATGGAATCGATCTTCGCCAATTGCAGGATTTCTTTTGGCGACGCTGGAAAACGATCGTCGCGACGGCGATCACCGTCATGGTTCTCGTCTTCTTCGTCTTGCTGACTGTGGCTCCGCGCTATACCGGCACGGCGCAGGTGCTGTTGGAGCCGCGCAAGGAGAAAATTTTCGGCGCCGACAACATTTTGCCCGAACTCAATCTCGAGACCTCCAATGTCGACAGTCAGGTGTCGGTCATTCAATCGATCAATCTGCTGCGCCGGGTGGTCGAAAAGGAAAAGCTCACGGGAGACATCGAGTTCGGCCAGCCGCCGCGCGCCGGATTGCTGAACTTCATCCTCGGATCGTTCAGATCCGACGACGCCGATCGAAAGGCCGTTGAGAAGACCGCCGACGGGACGATCCCACCAGATGTTCTGCGCTCGATCGGACGTCTGCGCAACGCGCTCGAGGTCCAGCGCATCAACCGGACCTATGTGCTGTCGATCTCCGTCACCTCGGAAGATCCTGTCAAGGCCGCGCGCCTCGCCAACGCGGTCGCCGACATGTTCGTCGTCGACCAATTGGATGCGCGTTACGACGCCGCCAAGCGGGCGTCGATCTGGCTCGCCGAACGAATGGAGGGCCTGCGCGAGCAGGTGCGCCAGTCGGAAGAAGCGGTGGCCCAGTTCCGCCGAGAGCATAATCTCGTGGCGACCAGCAGCGAAGCCAAGGTGACGATCTCGGAGCAGCAGCTCTCGGAATTGAACGGGAAGCTGATCGCGGCGCGCGCCGATTTGGCCGAAAAGCGCGCCAAATATGAACAGGTCGCGCAAATCGGCGGGCAAGGTGGCAATCTTCAGGCGATTCCCGACGTCGTGCGCTCGTCCGTGATCTCGTCCTTGCGCTCGCAGCAGGCGGAGGTCGCGCGCAAGGAAGCCGATCTGCTCGCACGATACAGCGAGCAGCATCCGCAGGTCGTCAATGCGCGGGCCGAACGCCGCGACATCGAACGCTCGATCGCTGCCGAGGTTCAACGCATTCTGACTAATCTCAAGAACGACTACGATGTGGCGAGGGCGCGAGAAGAGTCGCTGCAGGCGAGTCTCGCCAAGATCAGCGGCGAAACTGGCCTCGACAACAGCGTCGGCGTGCGCCTGCGCGAACTCGAGCGGCTCAATGTCGGCAATAAGACCTTGTTCGACAATTTTCTGTCACGCGCCAAAATCACCCAGGAGCAATCGACGTTCGAGGAGCGCGAGGCGCGCGTCATTTCTCCGGCGACTAGACCCGGCGCGCCATCTTTTCCCAAGACCGGTCTCATCGAGGCGCTGGCGGGCGCGCTCGGTCTCTTGCTCGGCGTCGGCGGCGCCGTGGCGCTCGATATGCTCAACGCCGGCTTCCTGACCCCACGTGAGATCGAGATGAAATTGGGTCTTCCGGTTCTCGCGACGGTTCCGATTCTGTTAGAAGGCGATCGAAAGGTCGATGGCAAGGTCGTGGATCCGCCGCGTTATCTCGCCTCGAAACCCTTGTCACGCTATGCCGAAGCGGTGCGCGCCCTTCGCGTCGGCGTGCAGATGGCCGACGTCGACAATCCAGCGAAAATCGTTCTCGTGACATCGGCGATTCCCAATGAAGGCAAGTCGACGCTGGCGGTGAGCTTGGCTCTTTCGGCGGAAATGGCCGGGCAACGGGTGTTGCTCGTCGACGGCGACCTGCGTCATCCGACCATGTCGAAATATTTCGATTTGCATTCGGCGGACGGCCTCGTCGATTTCCTGACCGGCAAAGTTTCGCTCGAGGCCGCGCTCATCGAGCGAGGCGGACTGACGATTTTACCGGTGGGAGCGAAATCGCAAAATCCACCGGATATGCTCGGGTCGGAGCGAATGAAGTTTCTCATCGACAGCTTGCGTCGGGAGTTCGACTACATCGTCATCGATTCTCCGCCGCTCGGACCTGTCATCGACGCCAAGGTCCTGACCGCTCTCATCGACAAGGTGGTGTTTGTCGTACGCTGGCGTACCACCACCCGGGAAACCGTTGCGCAACATCTGGAATCGTTCGCGCAGAATCGTAAGATCGCAGGAATTGCGTTCAATATGGTCGACGAGACCAAGACCCCTCGATACGGGCCCTACTCTCATTACTCCGGCTATTACTACAAAAAATATTATCAGAATTGATCGGCGCGGCGAAGATGAGGCCGGCCTCTGTTGTGACGTCGCTTCTGGTGATCGTCGGCGCGACAGCGCTCGTCGGCGCCGGCGTCGCTCTGCTGTATTTTGTAAATCTCGAGGCGACAGTGATCGATCTGCTCGAGCGGCGCCTTCCCGCCGAGCCGGCGGCACGTCACGAACACGCATGTCGCGTGCATGCGACCGGGGGCCTTTTCCAGCCGCTGCGAGCGGCGATCGGCGTCGCCGGCCGAACGCCGAGGCTCGAGCACGCGCTCGCGGCGGCATGCGGCGATCCTGCCGCGATCGAGGCGAGCATCGAAAATATGCTGGCGACGACACCCACTTCGGGGCGCGGCTGGCTCGCCTTGGCGAGGATGCGTTGGCGGCGAGGCGCTTCCATCGCGCAAGTCGTCGATGTTGTCCAAATGTCGAACCTGACCGCGCCGCGTGAAGCCGAGATCATGATTCTCCGTGCTCGGTTCCTGGTCGCGATTTGGGAACTGCTGCCCGAGGCCGAGCAGAAGAGGGCGCTGGGCCAACTCGCCGAAGTGGGCCCGGCTCTCGACCCCAGTCAGATCGCCGAATTCAAGGCCATCTTTGCGGCCAAACCGGCGGAAACGCGCGACGTCATCAAAGGCAGCCTCGAAGGCCGCGCTGCAATGGATTCGGTATGGCTGCGGGCGATGGGGCTATAGCGGCCCGACGTCATCGACGGCTCCTTCACTGTTGCCGGAGAGATGCATTACGGCTCGCCATTTGATGGAAGAGCCGTCTCGACAGATGGACGCGTTCTCAATTCCTCGGGAATGATCCGCGCACGACTTATAGAGACGAATATTAGCGATAAAACATTGCGTTGTGAAAAGCCTTCCGACGCTTCATTTAAACAAAACGCACCATGGATCGCCCGAGAATTCGGAAAGACCACAACAAGATGAGCAGCATGGACGATCAATTCTCCGAACGCTATCGCCATTGTGGCTCGCTGCGGTTCTCGGCAATGATCGGGGCGACCGCATGACGAGCGACGCCGGATATCCTGCCATCGGGCAGGCGTGCGATCTAACGCTGCAAGGCGACGAGCGTTGGTACGTCGCGCACACTTTGCCGCGGCGAGAAATAAGTGCGCAACTGCATCTCGGCGCGCAAGGTTTTCGTCATTTTCTGCCGACGCGGCTGACGACGGTTCGTCACGCCCGCAAATTACGCGCAGTCTATGCCCCGCTCTTTCCCCGCTATTTGTTCATCATCCTCGATCTCGGGCGCGATCGCTGGCGCAGCATCAATGGCACGAGCGGCGTCGCGGGACTGGTGATGGCGCAGGACCGGCCGCTCGCCGCGCCCTGCGGATTGGTCGAAGCGCTCACCTCGTTCTCGGACGCGGCGAGCGCTTCGTCTTCACTCGAGGATCTGCGGCCCGGACAGAAGGTTCGGCTAATCGCCGGGCCATTCGCGGACGCGCTCGGCGTGCTCGATAGATTGGATGACGCGGGCCGGGTCGGCGTGTTGCTGGACATCATGGGTGGCGGCATTCGCGTCAAGCTCGCCCGAACGTGGATTGAACCAGCGGCGTGACGCCGCTGCATCGCGAGGACGGCTCGAACGGGCGGCTCGGAGAGGAGTCACCCGAATGGCGGTAGCGTGGTCGAGCTCTATGCGCCGCAAAATCCTTCTCGTCGAAACGAGCCCTCCGCTTCCCGAGGATTCTCGCGGCGCCATCGCTTCAATCGCGATCGAACATTCGGACTCCTCGCCATGGCGTTTTCATTTCTCCCAGCCACATCTGTCGCTTCTCCCCGGGACGAGACGCTCTTGCTCGAGCCGACCGCCAGCGCCTATCGTCCCGCGAGAATTCTGATCCATGCGATCAATTTCGCGCCAGAACTCATCGGCTGCGGAAAATATACGACCGAACTCGCCGAATTTCTCGCGCGCCGCGGCCATCGCGTCGACGTCGTCACGGCGCCGCCGCACTATCCCGGCTGGCGTGTGCGCGCGCCTTATCGCGCCTTCGCCTATGTCGACGAGAAGCGCGGCGCCATCACGGTCACGCGGTGCCCGATGCTGATGAAGGCCAATGGCGGCGGTGTGTGGCGATTGTTGGCGCCACTGAGCTTTGCTCTCACAGCCGCGCCGATGGTGATCTGGCGTATCTTATGGTTTCGGCCCGATGTCGTCATGTGCGTCGAACCGACCTTGTTCTCCGCGCCGGCGGCGCTCCTTGCGGCCAAACTCGTCGGGGCGCGATCGATCCTGCATGTCCAGGACCTGGAGGTCGACGCAGCCTTTGCCGTCGGTCATCTTGCCGGGACAGGCGTGCGCCAATTCGCCAATGCGTTGGAGCGCTCCCTGCTCGGCGCCTTCGATCGGGTGGTGACCATTTCTCGAAAAATGCGCGCCGCTCTGATCGCCAAGGGAGTGACGGCGTCGCAGGTCGAGGTCTTGCGCAATTGGGTCGATCTCGAAGCGATCAAGCCTCAAGGCAGGTGCGACGTCAACGCCTTTCGCGCGGAGCTCGGCATACCGGACGATCGCTTCGTGGTGCTCTATGCCGGCCATGTCGGCGTCAAGCAGGCGCTTCCCGTCCTGCTCGACGCGGCGCGGCGGCTCGACGGCGATTCCCGGATATATTTCGTCATCGCCGGCGACGGCCCCAAGAAGGCGGAGTTGCAACAAAGATACGCCGGCCTCGCCAACGTCCTCTATCTGCCGCTGCAGCCGGCAGAACGACTCGCCGATCTTTTGAACATGGCCGACCTGCATGTGCTGCCGCAGCACAAAGGCGCAGCCGATCTGGTCATGCCGTCCAAGCTCGGCGGCATGTTGGCGAGCGGGCGCGCGGTGGTCGCGGCGGCGGAGCCGGGAACGGAACTGTTCGACATCTTGCAGGACGTCGCCTTGCTCGTTCCAACAGGCGACGACGCGGCGATGGCGGACGCGATCTCACGGGCGGCAGTTCGTGAAGACCCGATTCGGATCGAAAACGGCTTGAGGCTCGCGGCCTCGTTGAGCTCCAGACGCCTGCTCCCGCGCTTCGAAGCTCTGTTGCTCGACGACCGCTTCTCCGCGAAGGATGTCTTCGACGCGCGAGCATGTGATCCGCTCGATGAGCGCGCCTGACGCCAAGTCCATTTTCCGTCCTTCACGCGACTTCGGCGTAGCATGCGTCCGATCGTCGTCGGACCGAATATATCAAGGAGTCATCTGTGAGACCGAGGGACATTCTCGAAACGGCGATCGCCGAACATGCCGCGCTGATCGAAGCCTCGTTCGAGGCGCTGGCCCAGCCGTTCGAACGCGTCGTCGAACTGTCCAGAGGGGCGATCGAGGCAGGCGGAAAATTGATCTTTTTCGGAAACGGAGGAAGCGCGGCGGACGCGCAGCATATCGCCGCGGAGTTGGCGGTGAGATTTTTGGGCGATAGACCGCCCATTCCCGCCCTCGCGCTGACCACCGACACGTCGGTGCTGACCGCTTGCGGGAACGACCTCGGCTTCGAATATATTTTTTCTCGACAAATCGAAGCGATCGCGCGCGATGTCGATATCGTCTTCGGCATCAGCACATCCGGCCGCAGCCGAAATGTTCTTCTCGGCGTCGAGGCCGCTCGGCGAATTGGCGCGAGCGCGGTCGGGCTGACCGGCGCCGACGGCGGCAGTTTCGCACAGATCTGTGACGCGACTTTAGAGGTTCCCTCGAGGACAGTGGCGAGGATTCAAGAAATCCACATCCTCATCGGCCATAGCCTATGCGCCGCGCTCGAGGCCGAACTGGGCTTTGCGTCCTGACATGGCGCAAGACACGAAAATCATGAAGCGAGCGGTATTTCTCGATCGCGACGGCACTCTCATCCGGGAGCGCCATTATTTGTACGACCCTGCGCTCGTCGAGCTGGAAGACCGCGTCACGGAAGCCCTGGCTTTCTTCCAGAGCCACGGGCTCCTGCTGTTCGGCGTGACGAACCAATCCGGCGTGGCGAAGGGCTTATTTCCGATCGAAGCGGTTCATGAGGTCAATCGACGCGTCGAATTTCTCCTCGCAGAAGGTCGAGCATCTATATCGGGCTGGCTCGTGTGTCCGCATGATCCGACGGATCGTTGCGACTGCAGAAAGCCGGCGCCGCGCCTCGTCAGAGAGGCCGCCAGAACGTTCGACATCGACTGTTCTCACTCGTTCGTCATCGGCGACAAGCGCTCGGACGTCGAGCTGGCCTGCGCGATCGGCGCCGTAGGGATTCTTGTTCTCAGCGGTCACGGCAGAGAATATCTCGATTGGGCGCGCACGCACGGGCGGCTGATCGCGGAGAATATGGCCGACGCCGCGCAAATCGTCAGAAACCTGCTCGTCGCGCAGGGCTGAGCAGTCGACACGACTGTCGCGAAGCAAAATGTTTTTTGTAACGCAGTTCGACACGTCGGCGGTCACGAGACATAAGAGTGGGATCGAACGGCAATGACTATAGATCGTTCCGAAGACGTCGTTTCGAATTTCGGCTCTCGACGCATCATGTGCGTGGGGGACCTGATGGTCGACCGTTTCATCTCCGGCTCGATTGAGCGCATTTCCCCTGAAGGACCAGTTCCGGTCCTAGCGAAGAGCTCGGTGGAGTCGTTCGCCGGCGGGGCTGCGAACGTCGCTCGGAACATTGCTCGGCTCGGAGGGCGCTGCAGTCTCGTCGGCGTTGTCGGAGTGGATCCGGCCGGCGTCGAGCTGAAGGACATCCTTCTCTCGGAGCGCATCGTCAACGCCTGTTGCATCGGCGATCCAGAACGACCGACGACCCAGAAAAATCGTTTCATCTCCGGCGGCCAGCAGGTGCTCAGAGTCGACGAGGAGCTGGTCACTCCGGTTTCCGATCGCATATTCGAGGCGCTGTTGAAAGAATGCCGCAAATGGATATCGGAATGCGAGGCCATCGTGATCTCCGACTACGCCAAAGGTTGCGTTTCCTCGGCGCTGGTGAGCGAGATCTGCGATCTGGCTCGACCGAGGAACATTCCCATCATCGTCGATCCGAAGTCAGATTGCTTTGCGAAATATCATGGGGCGACCTTCATCACTCCGAACCTCAAGGAAACTTTCGCTGCGACAGGCGTCGCCGTCGCAGACGATAGAGCGGCGGAATGCGCGGGGCGCGCCATTCTCGCCATGTCGTCGTTCGAAGGCGTGCTGATCACCCGAGAGAGTCGCGGAATGTCGTTTGTTCCCCGCGACGGCGAAGCCTTTCATTCGCGCGCCACCGCGCGCGAGGTGTTCGATGTGGTGGGCGCCGGCGATACCGCTGTCGCGACATTCGCTCTCAGCCTCGCCGCGGGGGCCAAAGTCAATTCGGCAGTGACATTCGCCAATCGCGCGGCGGGCATCGTCGTCGGCAAACGCGGAACGGCGACGGTCACGAAGCAGGAGCTGCTCGCTGAAATGTCTTGTGGGGACGATTATCGGATAGATGGCAGCCTGCAAAAAATCCGGTCGTTCGAATCGGCGGTCACGCGAGCAGAAGGATGGCGCAGAGCCAATCTACGGATTGGATTCACAAACGGCTGTTACGACATTATTCACGCCGGTCACATTCGTTCGTTGCAATATGCACGCGCAAATTGCGATCGGCTGATCGTCGGACTAAACAGCGACGCGTCGGTCGCGCGGCTCAAGGGAATTGGACGGCCGATCAACAAGCAATACGACCGCGCCGCGATCCTGGCCGCGCTCGACGCCGTCGACATGGTGGTGGTCTTCGACGGGGATACGCCTTTGCGCCTCATCGAGATCGTCGCGCCCGATCTTCTGGTGAAGGGCGCCGACTATGACGCGAGCGCCGTGGTCGGCGCGGATTATGTCCTTTCCCGCGGCGGACGCGTTTTGACACATTCGCTTCTCGACGGAAGAAGCACGACCAATATCCTCCAGAAGATGAGCGCGGACTCGACGAGGGCAATTTGAGCGATAGCCAAAATCTCCGAAGCGCAGACCTCGTTCGCATGAAAGATAAGAATTCGCCTGATAGCTTGCGTGTTCTGTTCGTTGGACCGACAGCCGGCACATCGGGGCATCGACTAGCCGCTTTTCGCCGCCTCGGCCACCTCGTGACAGCAGTTAATCCCTATGAAGCATTCAGGGGCAATTCGGTATTGCACGCCTGGGCGTTCAAGACCGGCGCATTAGGCTTCTCCGGGCTGGTCGCGCGGCTGGTCGGCGCCGCGATCGCGAGCGAGCGCTTCGACCTCGCCTGGGTTGAATCCGGCGATATTATCTCCGCCGCTTGCGTGGAAACAATGCGTCGCTCCTGCGGAGTCGTCATCCTCTACCACATCGATAATTGCTTCGCGCCACGGGACGGAAGGCGCTGGCGTCTGCTGTTCGCCGCTTTGACGCATTACGATTTGTTCGTCGCTCCCCGCGATCGATGCGTGGACGAGGCTTTGCGCTCAGGCGCCCGCCGGGCGTTGCGGGTCAACATGAGCGCCGATGAGGTAGTTCATCGGCGTCCCGAGCTGTCGGACGAGGATTTGCGCATCTACGGCTCGGAGGTAGCCTTCGTCGGCACCTGGATGCCCGAACGCGGTCCGTTTCTTCTCGAGCTTGTCCGGCGGGGCGTGCCGTTGAAAATATTCGGTCCGCGTTGGCGGCGCGCCCAAGAATTCGAGGCTCTGGGCGATCGTGTCGTCGAAGAGCGGCTCGCCGACGCGGAATATGTGAAGGCGATCAGCGCCACAAAAGTCGGTCTCGTTCTTCTGTCGAAGGGAAACCTCGACCTCCATACGACGCGGTCGTTCGAAATCCCGGCGGTCGGAACGCTGCTCTGCGCCGAGCGCAGCATCGATCATGAGCGACTGTACCGCGAAAATGAGGAGGCGGTGTTCTGGTCAAATGCGCTAGAATGCGCTGATCTGTGCTTCGCGTTGCTCGCGGACGAAAGACGTCGGTCGCGTGTCGCGGAGGCGGGCCGACGTCGCGTCGTCGCCAATCGTTCCTTCAACGAGGCGAGCATCTTCTATGTGCTTTCCTATCTCGGCTTCTAGCGGTCTCTGATCTACTGCGCAGCTCGTATTGACGCGAAGCTCGGCGACCCTTGCCGAGACTGACAGGAAGCGAGTCAGGCTCGCCGCGAAGTGAGCGAAACGATCTGCCGTCGTGGGCAGTCGACAATGAGCAGCCGGCAGCTACTGCCGGCTGCCATTGAACGAAACGGCGCATCTATAATTCGCGGCTTCGCCACAAGGAGAATGAGCGGCGTGTCCAAGCGACAAAATGCCTATCTTTCGACTTACGCCTCCACCCATCCGGTCTATTCGCATCGGGGCGCCGATGAATCGCCTGGCCGAAAGGCGCAGATTCGACACCTGCTATCCCGCCATCTGACGATCGGCAGGCGTCTACGCCTTCTCGATCTTGGATGCGGCGACGGCGCATTGCTGCGCGTCGCGCGAGACCTCGGCGTCGAAAATCTCGAAGGCGTCGATCTGTCGCCAGAAATGGTCGCAAAAGCCAGAGCAGTCGGGTTTTCCGTTGAGCTCGAGGACGCATTGACGTTCCTCGCCGCGCAGCCGGACGACAGTTTCGACGTCGTCTGCGCTTTCGATGTGCTCGAGCATCTCGATCATGAGAAGCTTTGGGACGTGTGCGAGAATGTTCTGCGCATCCTGAAGAGCGGCGGGAAATTCTTGATCCACGTCCCCAACGGCGCGTCGCCATATGCCGGAAGGATGCGCTATGGCGACATCACGCATGAACGCGCCTTTACGCGCGAGTCGATGCGACAGGTGTTGGGGACGATCGGCTTCGATAACGTCGAAGCGGAAGAGGACGAACCCGTGGCGCGCGGAATCGTCAGCTTCATGCGCCTCCGCCTGTGGCGCATGATACGACTCGCGGCTATGTTTCGGCTGGCCGTCGAAACCGGCGCGCTAGGCGGCTATCTGCTGACTCTCAACATATTCGTCATCGCCCACAAGAGCTAGACGAACGCCTTCGGTCGCCGGGCGGCGACGACGCCAAAGCAGAAACATGTCTAAGACATTGCTGATTTATCGGTTGGGCAGCATCGGCGACACGGTGGTCGCTCTGCCGTGCTTTCACGCGATTGCGCGCGCCTTTCCGCGGGATCGTCGGATCGCGTTGACGAATATTCCAGTGTCGGGCGCGACGAGCTCTCTCGCCGAGGTCCTGGGCGGGTCCGGTCTCATTCACGGAGAACTCGCCTATCCGGTCGGCACGCGCTCTCCGATGGCGTTGCTACGTCTGCGCCGCGAGATTCTCGCGACCGGCGCCGACCGGATGGTTTATCTGATGCCCGAGCGCTCGCCGTTGGCGTTGCGTCGCGATCTGCTGTTCCTCAAAACCTGCGGCATCGACGATGCGATCGGCGTCTCCCAGGAGACGCTGCGTCTGCGGCGATTGAACGAGCGCACGGGCGAAGTCGAACGAGAATGTGCGCGTCTCGCACGCTCTTTGACGAAGCTCGGCCCAATCGATCTCGGCGCTCCCGCAAGCTGGGACTTGATGCTCACGCCGAACGAACGGGAGATCGCCCGAAAGCATTTGCCGGAGGGCCCTTTCCTGGCGATCAACATGGGCGGAAAGCTCGCTAGCAACGATTGGGGTGCGGACAAATGGACAGCGTTGCTTCAGATGCTGTCGCGGCGTCATCCAGCCCTCGGCCTCGTTATTGTCGGTGGAGCGGACGATCGCGAGAGAGCCGAATGCGCTCGACTCGCCTGGAGCGGGTCAACGCTGAATCTGTGCGGCAAACTGTCGGTGCGTGCAACCGCCGCGTCGCTCGAACGCGCCGCCTTGTTTATCGGTCACGATAGCGGCCCGATGCATTTGGCGGCGGCAGTCCGGGTGCCGCTCGTCGCGCTTTTCGGCGATAATAATCCGCCAAAAAAATGGCACCCCATCGGCGCACGCCAAATTTGCCTGCACGACATGTGCGGCGTACGCCGAATCGCGATCGACGAGGTTCTCGCCTCTGTCGAGAAACTTCTGCTCGAGACGGTAGGGTCTCATTGCCGAGTTTCGCGTGAGCTTTGCGACTTGGCCGCGGAAAGAAGCGAACATCGATGAGCAATCTGCTGCAAATGAGCGCGCTAACGCCATCTATATCGCTCGGAGGGCGGGCGCCCCGGAATTTCGAATGCGACGCCTCTCTCGCAGCTCGGTTCGATAGGCGCCTCTCGAAATTCTTCGCGCTTCTCCTCTGCGGCTATGCGATTCTTCTGGTCGTTTACGCGCCTCTCGCGGAACTGACCTTTACCATCATTCACGCTTTCATGTTCTTGATCACAGTTTGCCTATTCGTGGCGATCAAGGACCGCTTCTTGTTTTTTCTCGTCTCTAACACTGCGTGGTTCTGGTCGTTTTCGACCTATCTATACGCCGCGACGCATCTAAAGCCGATCGAAGACGGCCTTTTTTCACCGATTCACGCTTCGTCCCTCGGATTGCTGTTGCTGATCGCCTCCGCTCTGGCCGCGGGCTTCGTTCATTTTTTCAGGATTGGATCGCCCGCCGCGTTCCTGCGCTCGGAAGCGGCTATGAGAGTGCTGTCGCGGTTCAGAGGTCTAATCGTGGCGGTGGGACTTGTCTCCTTGTCCGTCACTGCGATCTTTCCTAATCCGACCGTATCGTCGGTCGCCGGCGCCATCAGCTTCATGACATGGCTCGGGCTGGCGCTGGAGTTGAGAGCTGTCCGCGGCCGCTTCACGGAAAGCGGCCTGTTGTGGATTTCCTTTGGCTTCGCCGCGGTTGTCGCTCTCGCGCTCAACGGACGAAGTGTTCTCTTTTCATTCGGCCTATTCCTCATATTCGCCTATCTGATTTTTGCGCCCCGTGTCTGGAATGCAGGGATATTGATTGTCGCCTATGTCGCATTCGGTGCCTTCACAGCATTCTCCGATGCGCAAATCAATGTCCGCAGCACCGGCATTCTGGGAACCGGACGAAGCGCCTTATGGCCGACAGTCGAAAAATTCGCGTCTATCGATACGTTGCAGACGATTCTATTTCCGTTCGGTGAATCGGCGATAAGGCAGGAAACAACCGACAGACTCCGGCTTTCCTTGCTCGAAGGATCGTTCGGCACTCGCTATTTCGGCCTCGACTCCGGATTCATAACTAGATTGGTCAATCTGCCATACGCCGATTCCGTATGCGGACTTTCGGGCGCCATCGACCGCATTCGATGGGATCGATTGGCAGACATCCTCGTCAATGCGATGCCCTATGTCGGCATAGAAAAAACGGAAGGCTACGCGGATATCATAACTTGGGACATGGGACTGCGCGACGTCGGCAATATCGGGTTTCCCATGATCACCTCGGTCTGTGAACTCTACACGATGGGCGGATGGACGTTTGCCTTCGTCGCGTCGTTTTTCTTCATGGCGCTGATCGTCTTTTGGTATCGCGTTTTTTTGGACGCGCTCGGTAGCCGCGTTTTTCTTATTCTTATATTTAGCCAGTTCGCAATTAGCCTAACGTTCACGACAGCGATCATAACGATGCTCGTTCCGGTCGTCCGCGGGTTTCCTACGACATTATTGGCGTTGTTTCTTTTGAAAGGCGTCGGCTTCGCGATGAAGGCGCGTTAGGCGGGCCGATTGCGATCTCGTCGCCGTCGACGCGCGGCTCGCGCGATCGAAGGACACCTCGAGCGGGAAAGATGTTCAGATGCAATGTCCGATTTGTGCCGCCGACGCCGACATTTCGAGCTACGTCAAGGCGACGCCGATCCTGCGGTGCCGCAACGAAACCTGCGGCTTCCGCTTCTTTGATCTCGCGAAATGGTCTTCTCCATACGACGACGGCGACTATTATGCACATTGGCGCCCTTGCGACGTCGTCGTGAACCCATGGAACAAAGCGCGTGTCGATATGGTCGGGCGCTTCAAGTCCAAAGGTCGCGTCGCCGAACTCGGCTGCGGCATCGGAGAGACGGCGCTCGCATTTCGAAACGCAGGCTATGACGTCGTCGCCGTCGAAGAATCCCGGCGAGCGATCGATTTCCTAAAAGGGCGCTACCCGGACATCGATTGGCGGGAGAGCAGCATATTTCCGTTCCTCGAGGAAAATCGGCGCAGCTTCGACGTACTTTCGCTGTTCCACGTGCTCGAGCATATTCCCGAGCCGCGGCGCGTCGTCGCGCGTCTCGATTTCTCCCTGCGTGACGGCGGTGTGATCGTCATCGAAGTTCCGGACGCCAGCGGCGGTGTCGCGCGTCTCGCTGGAGACGACTGGGACTATTATCTCGACCACCACGTCAACTATTTCGACGTTCGTTCGCTGACAAAATTATTTGGCGCGTTTGGCTATCGCCGGGTTCATCTCCAGAGAACGTTCCATTTTGCGTATCCGCAGGGACACGGCCCAAAAGATGCCGTCAAGGGCGCGCTGGCCTGGCTCGGATTGAACTCAATTGTTCGAACCGTCTGGCGCAAGTAACCAGGCTCCGTCGCATGGACTCGCGCATGGAGCGTGTTGCGCGGGCGTCAGCGCTCGAATGCGATACGAACCCGGCTCTTTAACAATATCTCGAAGCGGCATGCGATCCGTGCGATTCCCGTCGGCGCCTAGCAAATCCAACGAAATAGGTAGCAATATGAGACGTGCCGCCAAACTTGTAAAAATGTACCTGGAGGGTTGCAATGGCTTGCGGATGAGGCCGAGCACACGTAACACATGGATGATATTCGATATGAATGGCAAAAGATACGATATTGCGTTGCGTGCGAACTCGACCGACTTCAAGGTTTTTTCTCATGTATTTATTCATGGCGCATATAATCTAGAAAATATGTATTTCTGGCCACGCCTAAAACAACGCCATGATAGTATCATTCGTGAAGGATTAACCCCATTGATTATTGATTGCGGCGCGAACATCGGAGCTTCTCCCTTGTTTTTCTCTTTGAAGTTTCCCGATGCCAGAGTTGTGGCCGTGGAGCCGGAGGCAAGTAATTTTGCGCTTCTTTCTAGAAACGTCGGTCCGAGTCGCGTCGAGACCATTCAGAAGGCGATCCACTCACGTGTTTCGCGAGTCTCCATCGACGACCCACGCATGGGTGCATGGGCGTTTCAAACTCGCGAGACGACGGATTCCGCAGGCGTCGGCACGGTTACGATCCCGCAACTCATTCGCGAAAATGAGAGGGCGTTCGTGATCAAGATCGATATCGAGGGGTTCGAATCGGAATTGTTCGAGGAAAATATCGAATGGGTCGCAAAGGCGCCCCTAATTATTTTGGAGCTCCATGACAATTTACGGCCATTTACTGGAAACTCCACAAACTTTCTGAGAGCGATGTTGCGCTACGGCGCGCGCGATTTTCAAATTCGCGGGGAAAACATATTCAGCTTTTCAAATGATATCTGCCCTTGACCAAACGCCGCTCGTGTTCACGACCCGACGAGCGCTCGAAAACCCGTAATTGCCGCCGGCCTCACATCTACGAGCAATAATAATGCCGTCGAAGGAACACGATCGCGCGTTCGTACGTCGCTTGCTGGCCGGCATGTCGGGTCAGATCTTCATAAGATTGATCGCAGCCTGCTCGATGGTCATATCGGTCCCTCTGATGTTGAGAGGATGGGGCGCAACGGGCTATGGCGAGTGGATCGCTCTCACTTCGCTGACGTCCTATCTGAGCTATTCGAATTTCGGCATCCTGACGCCATCGGTGAACGAAATCATCATGGCTGTCGGCGCCCGCGATCTAGATCGGGCCCAGAGGCAGCTCGGAATGACGCTGTCATTCTGCCTATCCGTGGTCGCGCCTCTGCTATTGATCGGAGCACTCGGCCTGTCGGCGGTGGATTTTCACGTCGGCTTGAATTTTGTCTACATCGCGAATGCTGAATGCGTGGCGATCGTCGTAGCGATGGTCTGCAGCATATTGGCTCAAACGCTGCGCGGAGCGGCGGTCGGCGCCCTATATGCGGAAGGAGCTTACGGCCTCGTCTATTTCGCGTCTGGTACGGTTCGCTTGACTGAATTGGTTTCCGTGTCGATCCTTCTATCGGTTTGGCAGGTCCGACCCTCCACGATCGCCTGGGCAATGGCCGGACTGAGCATCCTCGAGCTTTTGGTCGTGACCTTTCTGGCCAAACGGCAGGCGTCATGGGTCTCGTTCAAATTGCACGGTCTCGAAAGACGATGGGTTCTGGAGCAGTTGCGTCCGGCATCCGGATTTTTGATTTCGAATTTTTCTACCCAAGCGGTCTTGTTGCTCGGTCCGAGAGTCGTGCTCAGTCTCGTGAGCGGCGGCGCCGCAGTGTCGATCTATGCCTTGTACGGAACGGCCATGCGCTTGGTCGATCAAATCGTAATGGTGTTTCTCTCGCCGCTAGAAATCGAATTCGCCAGAAATGCAGGAAAAGGCAATCTGCCGGAGATCGCCCGCCTCGTTCGCACGGGCACACATGGGGCTTGGGTCGTCTTCATGGCGATTTCGCTCGCGGCGGCTCTGGTCGGTCCGTTCATTTTCGCTTTTTGGACGCAAGGTCAAATTATCTTCCAATATCATCTGCTTTTTCTCACCTGTCTGATGTTCGCCGCCAATCATTTCGGACGCGTTTGCGCTCAGGCCCTCAATGCGACGAACAGGATGTTCGGCCTATCGTTCTGGATGCTCGTGGCAAGCGTCGGGGCGCTGGGATGCGGGGCGCTTCTATCGCTCCGCTACGGCGTCGAAGGCATGTTGGTCGGGGGCATTCTCGGCGAACTCGGCGTATCGCTGATCGTCACGAGCGCTGTCGCATACTGGCTCGAATTGCCAGTATCGGCGCTTTTGTTCGATTTCTCTTCCTTTCAGTCACCCCTCACTTTCGTCCGGCAGCGCTTGACGACGAGAGCTCGCGGAACTGTCCAAGACATATCGCGCCGATAAGCCGGGACTCTCGGCGTTCACACTCGAAGGCGTCAAGGGAAGAACAACAAATGCCGAATGCAGCGCATGCCGTCCCGTTGATCGTGGAGTCCAACAATCCGGCCGTCGCGGACGCGATCGGCGCATTGGAAGCGAATCTGCTGACCTTCTATGAAAGCAATGCGTCCTACTACGATTGCGCGGCGTCCGCGGACAAGTCGCTATTCTTCGAACCCATCGCGGCAATGGCCCATTCGATCGTAGCCTCAAGATCAAGTATACGAATACTAGAAGTCGGCGCCGGCAAGAGCGACCTTCCAGACTATCTTCGTCGTACCTTGTCCGTCGGAGAACTCGATTTCGTCGCCCACGACATCAACCCGACCAACGCGACATTCTATCGGGAGAGGCAAATTCCTCTCATGGTCGGCGCTCTGACGGAACTGAAACTCGATGAACCGTTCGATATCGTCGTCTCGTTTTTCGCCTATGAGCATATGACGCGCCCTGCGGAGTGCCTCGACATCATGCGTTCCATGCTACGCGCCGACGGGCGGCTCATCATCGTTTGTCCGAAATATACATCCCCACTCTATATTCCGCCCGCCATTCGCCACTTGAGCCGCCTGCGGCAGTTGATCGTGAATTTTGCTCTCGTCTGCTCCGCCTTGGTCACGCGCCTGACAGGCCGTCCAAAATTCCACGTCGTCGTCGACCCTGCGGTGTTCCATGCCGCGTGGCGACGCGACTTCGACGCGGTGCATATGGTTTCGGGAGCCGACCTAGAGGCATATCTCGGACGCGCATGGCGCGTCGACAAATTGCCGATAAAATACCCTTCGCGCAAATACGCGTTCATCGCTTCGCTGATCTTGCTGGGCATCGTCGCGCGGCGCCGCGACACGAAGGCTGCCTGACGTGAAAGCGACAATTCTTCGAGCCGACGATTCGGCGAATTTCGGCCGCGGCGCGAGCTTTTCATTATCGAATCGCTTGCTGCGACTGCTGTGGATCATCGTATGGACGCTGTTCGCGCGTTGGACGCCGGGCGTGATGAGCCCTTGGCGCGTGTTTCTGCTCAACCTCTTCGGCGCCCGAGTTTCTCCTGAGGCCGCCGTCGCGGCGTCCGCGCGCATCTGGCTTCCCGCCCATCTCGAACTGGGTCCCTGGTCGACGCTCGGACCGGACGTCGACTGCTATAATATGGCGCCGATCACCATAGGCGCCCGCACGGTCGTGTCGCAGCGGGCCTTTCTCTGCGCCGGCGCACACGACTTCCGGGACCGCCATTTTCAACTCGTCGCACGACCGATTGTCATCGGCGACGATGTTTGGATCGCAGCGGAAGCTTTCGTCGGACCCAACGTCACGATCGCCGATGGCTGCGTGCTCGGCGCCCGCGCCTGCGCCTTCACGGATACGAAGACTTGGACCGTCTATCGCGGCAATCCCGCAGCGCCGATCAAGCCACGTATCTGGCGACCCTCTCCGTCCACGACAGCGTCGGAGACGCTTTGAATGCGGATATCCTGCGTGATCGGTCCTTATCTGCCCGTTCCGCCTCTCCGGGGCGGCGCGGTCGAACGGATCTGGCAGAATTTATGCGTCGCATTCGCCCGAAAAGGCCATGACGTAACCTTGATCTCACGCCAGTTCGGCGAGCTGCCCCGCGAGGAGACGCGCGACGGCGTCCGTTATTTGCGCGTGCCATCGATTGACGCGCCGAGATCAAGGCTCCTCTATCGCCTGTTCGACGTCGCTTACGCCGCATGGGTCTGCGCCGTATTGCCGGCGTCCGACGTGACCATCACCAACAGCGTCTCTCTTCCGCTTATCATTCCGCGTGGTCGCGCGGGCAAGATTTACGTCAGCGTCGCGCGCTTTCCAAAAGGCCAAATGCGGTTCTACAGGCGGGCGGACCGCTTGCAGGCGGTGTCTCGCGCAGTCGCGGATGCGATGCTGCGCCAATCGCCGATAATTGCCGAGCGGGTCGAGGTCATTCCTAACGCGCTGTCTGCGACCTTCACGCAATTGCGCGAGCCGTCGCGTGGGTCGCGGCGGAAAGAGATTCTCTATGCAGGCAGGATCGCTCGCGAAAAGGGGCTGGATCTGCTGATCCGCGCGTTCTCGAAGATTCGCGACCATGGAGATTGGCGATTGACGCTATTGGGGCCGAGCGCTGTCGCGGAGGGCGGCGATGGAGCCGGATTTCTCGCCGAACTCGAAACGCTCGGTCGCCGCGCGGGAGGACGAGTCACTTTCGAGCCGGCGATTTTCGATGAAGCCGCACTCGCCTCGAGGCTGCGCGCCGCGGACATCTTCGTCTATCCGTCCGTCGCCGAGCAAGGCGAATCGTTCGGCATGGCGCCGCTCGAGGCGATGGCGTGCGGCTGCGCGGTCGTGGTTTCCGCTCTCGCCTGCTTTGACGACTTCGCGGCGAATGGCGACAACGCATTCGTATTCGATCACCGGAGCAATGGTGAAACGGCCCTGGCTCAGGCGCTCGAATTGCTCATGAAATCTCCCGAGCTGCGTGACGCTCTCGGCGCCGCGGCCATCCATACGTCGCAGAACTTCGACGCCGACCGAGTCGCGGATTTGTTCATGGCCGATTTCGTCGAACTCGCAAAATATCGTGGAGCGCGCTCGTGACCGCATCGTCGAAACCCGCTTTGGATACGCCGAGTCTCGCGACGATCGTGCTGACCTATAATGAGGAGATTCATATCGCTCGCTGTCTGGAGTCGATCCGAACATTTTGCGGCGAGATCTTCGTGATCGATTCGTTTTCGACCGACGATACCGTCGAAATCGCGCGTCGCCACGGCGCGACAGTGCTGCAGAACCCGTTTGTCAACCAGGCGATCCAGTTCCAATGGGCGCTCGATCATATCGCGACCGATGCGACGTGGCTGCTGCGAATCGACGCCGACGAGGTCGTCGAGGACGATCTGGCCCGCGAAATTCGCGAAGACCTTCCGAAGCTGGCGAAAGACATTGTCGGCGTTCACCTCAACCGCAAGCACATTTTTCTCGGTCGCTGGATCGCGCACGGCGGACGGTATCCGCTCCACCTGCTGCGTCTCTGGCGGAGCGGGTTCGGGCGAGTCGAACAGAGCTGGATGGATGAACACATTGTCGTTTGGGGCGGCCGAACAGTGAATTTCGTGGGCGGATTCCGCGATCACAATTTGCAAGACATTTCGTTCTTCATCGACAAGCACAATCATTATGCGACCCGCGAAGCAACCAAGGCGTTCGCGCGCCGCCGCAGCCTAGCTGGATTCGACGACGACGCGAGCGACGGCCTCGCGGGGCAAGCGGGACGCAAACGCATCGTAAAGCGAGCATTCTACGACAATCTGCCTTTCCCGATCGGACCGACGCTGTATTTTTTATATCGATACACAGCGCAGCTCGGCTTCCTCGACGGCGTCGAGGGCCTCGTCTATCATTTCTTGCAAGGATTCTGGTATCGTTTTGTGGTCGGCGTGAAATTGATCGAACTCGAGCGTCAGATTCCGCGCGATCTCGATCCGCACATTGCTCGCAAAGAATTGGCCCGCCTTACCCGTTTGGCGGTTCTAGCGGAATAGATCACGCTCGCTGTTTTTCCCGATGCGAATCGAATTGGCCGCGCGTCGTCGGACGTCGGGACAAGGAGCTCACGATGCATATCGGTGACGCCATTGCCGGCTCGATTTCGGCATTGCTCGGATGGGTGGGGCTCGTGGGCGTCTGCGCCGCGGCGCCGAGCATATTTTATGCGAGCGACCCCGTTGGTCCAGACGAAACGGTCCTCGTCACCGGCGCCGGTCTCGAAGAGATCGACAGCATTTTCGTGCAGCGGGTTCGAGACGACACGGATGCGTTGCCGCCGCCGATCCGCGTCGATCCGGTGCAGCCATCGTCGACATCGGTGAAATTCACCGTTCCGACTCATGTCGGGAGCGGAGTGTATCGATACACGCTCGCGACGCGCGACGGCTCGGTGAGCGGCGTTTTGAACGCGCCAGCGGTGTTCTGGAGTCACGGCGATCGGGGGTCGTGCGCGACGCCGGGCGGCGTCTTGCGCATATTGGGCCGCAACATCGCTCGAAATGAAAACGTGACGCTTTCGCTATCGACCTCCGACGGCGCGATCGTCGCCGCTCTGCATCCGCAGCGTCATACGATGTGGGACGCCTCATTCCCCTTGCCGACCTCGCTCGGCGTCGGCCTATATCGACTGCGACTACAAAATGGGCAGGGCGGCGCCTTCGGCGCGGTCGACGCCGGGACGTTCGAGATATGTAGATCGCCGACGCGCCCCGCCGTGTCGATCGACGCCAAATCCTTCGGCGCGCAGGGCGATGGACTCGTCGACGACACCGCTGCGATCACGCATGCGCTCAGTGAAGCCGGCAAGAGCGGCGGCGAGGTGCGTCTGCCGCGCGGCCGCTACCGATTGTCCAATGCGCTGCACATTCCCGCCGGCGTCATCCTGCGCGGCGAACGCCGCGACCTGGTCGCCTTGATATGGACGGATTTCGCGGCGCCGCCTCCAGCGCTCGTCGAAGGCGGTGGCGACTTCGGCCTCGAGGACGTGACGCTCTACGCCTCGAACCATCGCCACGTCGTCGACGGCGGATGCGCGCCCCAGCCGAAAAACGGCGGCAGGGTGCGGCTGCATCGCGTGACCATTCGCGCTTCGGCTTATCGGGGACATATTTCGGCGGCCGACGCAAATCGACTGCAGCAGTCGCTCTACCAGGCGACCGGCACGGGAGCCGATACATTGCGGTTGTGCGGCGCGGACATCGAGGTCACGGACTCGGACCTCTACGGCTCGTCACGGGCTTTCGAATTGCTCGCGCCGCGTAACGCATATATCGCCCGCAACAAATTCTATAATGGCCGCGGCGGCTGGTACGCGGTCCATGGCGGAGATGGCGTCATCTTCGAGGGCAATGTCATCTCCGGAGTCGACGTCACCGCCAGCGGCGGCGGCGTCTCTCCGATTCGAACGTCTTTAGCGTCGAGCAATGTTCTATTTTATGCGAATACATTCGAACGAATGTATGGTTGGGATCGGGAGGCGGTCACCACCGACGGTCCCGGTGGATTCTATTACGGGGCCGTCGCGCCGATCGGTGATGGAGCGATTGCGATCGCGTCACCGTCGACCGCCGCTGCGATTCCCGGGTCGATTTCCTTTGCCGACTCCCCGAGTTGGACCGGCGCAACGCTTTTTGTGCTCGGTGGACGCGGCGCGGGCCAGTTCGCGACAGTGGAAGCCCGCGATGGAGAACGGATTACGCTCGACAAACCGCTGCAGATTGAGCCGGACGTCAGCTCCATCGTCACGATCGTCCCGGCTCGCACCCATCACCTCTATGTCGACAATTATTTTTCCGACGTCGGCATAGCGGTGCAGCTATATGGAACCGCGCTCGAAAGCTATGTGGTCGGAAACGTTTCCGAGCGCTCGGGTGGGTTTGTCGATTGGGCTCTCTGGTACCATCATGTGCAAGCGAGCTGGGGCACTCAGTTTCTCGATAACCGAATACTGGACGGCAATGTGTACCGCGGCGGTTCCAATGCGGCGACGGAAGCCGGCGATTCGATCCTCGGCGCATTCGTGGCGCCGTGGCGGCACAATCGAACTCCTTTGATAAGAGGCGTGATCATTCGAGGCAATCGCCTGGAAGGAAACGCCCATATCGAAATCAACGGTCGTTCGACCGATTTCGCAAGCGTGAAGGACGTCATCGTGGAGGCCAATTCGATCGAACATGCGGACGTTGGGATTGTCCGGCAGGGACTGCTGGATGGCGTCTATCGACGGAAAAATGCGTTCGTGGACGTTCAACGTTCCGAAGTATCGCGTTGAGAGTCCCCCGCTTTTGCAAGGTGATTTTCTCGGCGACTACTCGGGCTCGGCGCTTCTATCGGTCGTGTGTCAGGTTGACGTGCCCCCGAAGTTTCATCCAGCGGCGAGTTGAGTCCCGGCGGTTGATACGCCCGCGGGCGTGGGGTGAGCAACAGGCGATCGGCGGAGCTGGTCAGGGTTGCGCAGCCGATCGCCTGTTGCGGTGAGCGCGGCCGCATAGTCCGCCGGCGTCGCATAGCCGAGGGAAGAGTGCGGGCGCCGGTGGTTATAATCGTGGACCCAAGAGCGAACTTTCTCTCTCGCGTGGTCGAGCCCGAAGAACAGCGTCTCGTTGAGCAGCTCGTCCCGCATGCGGCCGTTGAAGCTCTCACAGAAACCGTTCTGCATCGGCTTGCCGGGCGCGATGAAATGCCATTCGATTTTGTTCGCCTCCGACCAGGACAGGACGGCGTTCGAGGTGAATTCCGTCCCATTGTCGGAAACGATCATGCTGGGCTTGCCGCGCCTTTCGATCAGCGCCGACAGCTCGCGCGCAACCCGCTTGCCGGAGATCGACGTGTCCGGGATCGCCGCCAGGCATTCACGCGTCACGTCGTCGACGATGTTCAGGATGCGGAATCGTCGGCCGCTGGCGAGCTGGTCGTGCACGAAATCGAGAGACCATCGGGCATTCGGCTTCGCCTCGACGACAATCGGCGCCCGTGTTCCCACGGCGCGGCGGCGCGCGCGGCGTTTTTTGACCGTCAGCCCTTCCTCGCGGTAGAGCCGATAGATGCGGTTCTTGCCCGAGCGCTCGCCCCGCTGACGAAGCAAGACGAACAGCCGCCGGTAGCCGAAGCGCCGACGCGCATTGGCGAGATCGCGCAGCTCGGCGCGAAGCTCGGCGTCGGCCGGGCGCTTCGACGTGTAGCGCGCCGTCTTGCGATCGATCGCGACGATCCGGCAGGCCCGACGTTCCGACAGGCCCATCACGGCCCGAAGGTGCGCGACGGCGTCGCGCTTGACGGCGGGCCCTACCATTTTTTTGCCAGGAGTTCGCGAAGCGCCGCCGCATCGAGCATCTGATCGGCCAAGAGCTTCTTCAGACGCGCGTTTTCCTCCTCCAGCGCCTTCAGCCGCTTGGCCTCGGAAACGTCCATGCCGCCGAATTTGGCCTTCCAATTGTAGAGCGTCGTCTCCGAAACCGCATATTTGCGCGCGAGGTCCGCCGCCTTCGCGCCGGCTTCCTGCTCCCGCAAAATCCCGATGATCTGCTCTTCCGTGAACCGTTTCTTCTTCATCGTGTCCGTCCTGCAATCGGCCGGACTCTAATCGATGCTGGGGGGATTTTTCAGGGGCACGTCAAGGTCTCTTGTCGTGGCCTGAAGTGCGCCACGTGCCGGCATGCAGTTCGAAGAACAGGGTCCACATCGGTTCAGAGAGCTTGGTTTGCTCGAGCGCCGGGACTGGCTTTCCCCATTCTGAACATTGAAGTCCTTGCCGCATATGTCGTCGGTCGATCTCCTCGCCGAGCCGGCTCCGAGCCGGCCCTTTCAGCGCTTCTCCGCCTTGCTCTTCTCGGAAGCGAACGGATCACGCCATCCGATAATTCTGTTCGCGCATCATCATGGCCCAGATGATACGGGCCATCTTGTTCGCCAATGCGACGGCCGCGACCATGCGCGGCTTGCGCCCGAGAATGCGGCCCAGCCAATTGTCGGGCAGCACGCCCTTGCGGACGATCCAGCGGATTCGGCTCATGGCGCCGGTCGATCTACAGTTGCATCGTCCATCATTTCCACGAGGCTCTTCAGGTTCGCTGGTCCCTTGGCGACGACGATCCCGAACTCCGCCAGATGGCCGCGCAGCGAATTGATCAATTGCGTTCGCGGTCTGACGAAACATTGATGCGTCCGAAAAGCGACCGCCCGCGCCTGATGTTCAGCGCTCTTGACCGCCACGCAATGCATATTCGGTCGCAGAGCGGCCTCGGCGATGGCCGCGGCATCCACGGCGTCGTTCTTCTGGCGCTTGACGAAGGGCTTCACGTAAATTGGAGGAATGAGGCGGGAACCTCATGGCCGAAGCCTTGCGCTACGTGACCCCGATCAATGGCTCGTGGCGCAGGCTTCCATCGCGGCGATGCAGGGCGTCTGCCCGCGCAAGAGCTTCTCGAGCTTCGAACGCGAAACTGTGCGATCGAATAGAACTGCCCCGCCGCGAGCCGTTCCGCAGACCTGAAAGCTGCGCTTTGCCAAATCGACAAGACATGGACTTCCGCCATAATGACCTCCTTCGTCGCGCCCCCCTTCCGGGCGCCCTCCGACATCATACGACGCCGGCCGAAGGGGGCATCCACCCCATCAGTTCAGGCTTCCATTGGGCCGGAGATATGACGCCTCTCGGCGAAGTCGAATTTTTAAAAATACCGTTCCGGCACACGCACGAGGTCGCCTGGATGAATCGGGATCGTCGGCGTCAGCGGATATTCTTGAAAATCTCGACCGCCGGCTCTTTGGATGAGTATTCGAGATTGACTGGCGCGGTAGGTGCTGCCCCCCGCGACCGCGATGGCGCTGACGACGTTGAGACCACTCTTATATGGATATTCGCCCGGCTTCTCGACCTCGCCGAGGACATAGAACGGCCGAAAGGTCGCTATATCGACCGTCACCTTGGGGTCGCGGAGATATTCGCCACGAAACTTCTTTGCGAGCGACAGCTCGAGTTCCGATTTGGTGAGACCGCCGGCCTGAATTGTTCCGGCCAAAGGCAGGGAAACAAAGCCGCCGGGGTCGATATCATACTCGCCCGAAAGCTTATCCTCGCCGAAAACCGTGATCTTGATCTTGTCGCCGGGCTGCAGTCTGGGAGTCCCTGCGAGATTGGCGAGGCGCGCCTCGTTTCCGACGCTCGGTCCTGGCAAGGGCACGATATCGCAACCTGTCAAGATCAACGCCATCGCCAGAAGGAGGAAGAACGATTGTCTCGTCATAAGCACTTTCACTCGACACATGCCTCGGATTCCATTGTCACGAACTGTTCCCAATGCGATGGACGCGAGAAAGAGTCGAACTGAAAAAATGCCCCGGCGAGGAGCTTTGATATCTTCGCTACGTTACGAACGGCCACTGATCGTGGAGTGGGTCCCTCGCTTCATTCGATGCCGGATATCCGTCGTCCAAGGACAGTCTCCATCTTGCTTCGGCCCTCTGAATGCCCCGCCTTCGGGATCATCTACAACAGAGTATATTATCGCTATTTGATATCGCTAAGAGCCTGTCCGTGAACTTCATGCTTGGTTACAAAGCCTCCTAACATTACAGTTGCGTATTTTAACGGTTTCTGACTCACTGAGCCACCATGATTCGTCTCGGGGGTCATGGGATGTCGGGAGCTTCGATCGAGACGACGCTGGAGTTGTGGGCGTCGTCGCTGCGTGATGTGAAACGTCGGATGCATCCGTTGTTCACACAAGACCGCGTGGCGCGATCGGCAGAAGCTTTCCTCGACGGCCTACTCGGAGAAGAGCGGCGCAAGACCGGCTGGATGCGGGCGGAAGCCGCCGGCGATCCGGGGCCATGGCGACAACAGGCCGTTCTGGGCCGCGGACGGTGGGACGCCGATGCG
>NZ_WOVC01000081.1:0-3949 GCF_011378635.1 Methylosinus sp. RM1 | reverse complement strand
CTCGCACGAAAACGCATTCGCCCCGAGTTCGTCATCACATGGTCGTTATGGCGACGAGCGCACCAAGCCGAAGCAAGGCGAGCCCATCTGAAAAAGCAACTGTAATGCTAAGCCGGGCGACACAAAACCCATGTGCGCGTTTTCTGCGCTCATGAGCACGTCGTTTGCTGTCGGTGGCACGACGAAGGACGTTTGCAAAGGTTGCAGCGAAGCGGAGACATGCTTTTATCCGAGCCAGAATGTCCGCGCCGCCGATATCGTAATCTTTGCCGGCGCGGCATATCTGCATAGCGTTCCCGAGGGCGCTCGGATCGAAGGCCGCTTTGTGCAATTCGACATGGTTGTTATCGATGAAGCTCCGATCGGCGGTTTTGTCGAAACGGACACGATCGATTTTGCGCGCGAAGACTTCGCACGCAAAGCGCCCCCGTACCGAAGACGCCGAGTACGACGTCGATTCTGTTTGCGAATTCGCCGCTCTGACGAAAGCCGGCATTACTCAGAAGGATCTGAAGGAAAAGCTCGGCGTCGAGGTCGAGAGCTATCGCCAAAGCAAAAACATGGACAAGCCCTTGAAAGAAGGGCGTCGATGCTGGACTCTCCAATACGCCGACGGCGCAAAATTCCATATGGACATCGTTCCTGCGCTTTCGAACGAGGATCGTCTGCGCAAATTGCTCGCTGAACACAAGTTGAATGACCAGTTCGCCTCGACCGCGATCGCGATCACCGACAACGAAGTCTCCAACTACTCAGACATCTGCGAGGATTGGCCCCGATCGAATCCGAAGGGCTATTGCGAATGGTTCAAGACCCGCATGGCCGTCGTCCTGGAAAAAGGGCGTCGTCGGATAGCCGAGAAGATGCAGGCGAGCGTGGAGGAGATCCCCGACTACAAGGTCCGCACCCCTCTTCAATCAGCGATCATGCTCCTCAAGCAACACCGCGACATTTCGTTCGCGGAGCGGGCGGACGAAGCGCCCATATCGATCATCATCACGACCCTGTCCGCGAAGGCCTATGAGGGCGAGGAGAAAATCGGGGCGGCGCTAAAGGCCATTCTTACAAAAATGGATCGCTTCATCACGGAAATCAACGGCGTCTACGTCATCACGAATCCGACCGACGAGTTGGAGAATTTCGCCGACAAATGGGCCGATCATCCGGAACGCGCCAAGGCATTCTTCGAGTGGCTCGACATGGCGCGAAGGGATTTCGACAGTCTCGCCAAGTCGGCCGATCGGGATCAGATGGAACGCCTGATGGAAGGCTCCGTCGGTCGGGACTTGGCCAAGCGAGCCCGCCAGCGTCGCCTCTCGGCGGCGCCGGCGGTGCTCACCAAGGGACTGATCAAGGATGCCGTCGATCAGAATCCAAACGCCGTCAATCTGAAGGGCGGCGGCAGATATGCCTGATTCGCCCACGGTTGCGGAGCGTCACGAAGAGGCCGTGCGCGAAGTGGAAGGATGGCTCGAGGCGGCGCTGCGGACGCCTCGTCGCCTTTCCCATGACGATATCGAGCGATATTCCGCCCATGGCATCATTCGTGGTTGGCGCGTCCCGGTCGAAGTTGCCGGTGAGACGCAAGAGCTCGACATCATTATTACGGCGGCGTTCCCGTACCTGCCGCCCCGCATTGCTCTTGCTTCACCGCCTTCGTTCCTGACTTGGCCACACGTCGAGCGCGATGGCGTCCTCTGCCTCACGCCCGACCACACAACGTTTTCGACCGGCGCCCCAATATCCGTCATCGGCGCTCTGCTACAAAGAGCGTGTGATCTGCTCTCGCAGATCGCCGCTGGAGGGACGTCGGAAGATTTTAAATCGGAGGTCGTCTCCTATTGGAGTCAGGATGCCAATCTCAAACGCAGAAGAATACTCAGCCTGATCGTCGGCGGCTGGACGCAGAGCCGCATTGTAAAATGCCGGCTGGGCGAAGATTCCATCATTGTCGCGAACGACGATCATGCGATCTCGAGATGGATCCGTAATCGTTTTCCGGCGACACGATCGGTGAAGACATCGACCGGAGCTTTGATTCGCCTGAACGACTCATTGACGCCAGATCGGTTTCCCAAGACAGGCTTGGACGTCTACCGGCTCGCGGATTCGGTCGGATGCGCGCACTTGCTCGACCAAGCGGCGACTCTGGATCCGCAGGAAGTCGTGGCGATCTTCAGCCTCCCTGCTGCTGATGGACATGCGGTGGTCGCCACGGTGGTCGAGCATCCGAAACGTCGCCACGGCGAGGGGATCACGAACGGCTTCCGAAAGGGCGGGGGAGCCATATCGTCTGTGATGGGCGCACGTTAATTCGGCTCGCTGCCATGTCTCAGAGCGCCCGTCGAGCGAATAGACGCGGCTTGGAACCATGGACGCGACAGGGACGTCCGAATTGCGGAACTGCAAAAGGCGAAAGTTGCAGTCTTCGGTTGCGGGTCGGTCGGCGCTCCAGTCGCGACCATGCTCGCCGAAGCGGGCGTCGGGCATCTCCTTCTGGTCGACAAGGACACCTTGGCCGCCGCGAATGTCGGTCGGCATCCGCTCGGCATCGACGCGCTCGGACGGCACAAATCGGAGGCGCTGGCGCTCCTGCTGCGCAAATGCTACCCGCATCTCTGCATCGACTACGAGGTTTCGTCCGTCGAAGACTTGCTGTTGTCTAATTCGAAACAGATCGAAGGAGTCGATCTGATAGTTTCGGCTCTCGGCTCATGGCCGGCGGAGGCGCTGCTCGATCAATGGCATTCGAGCAGCGCGGCGCCACCGGCGATCGTTTATGGATGGACCGAGCCTCATGCCGCCGCTGGGCAGGCTGTCGTGCTGAAAGGCGACGGAGCGAGACTTCGGGACGGCCTCGACGAGACGGGAACGCCGCTCCTGCAAGTAACCGAGTGGTCGGAAGACATGAACCTGCGCGCGGAGCCGGCGTGCGGCGCGTTCTTTCAGCCGTACGGCCCGATCGAGGTCGGCTACATCAACAATATGATCGGCGAACTCTGCCTCGACGTGCTTCTGGACCAGGTGGACGACGCGACCCACCGAATATGGGCCGCTCGCGACAGTTTGCTGGCTAGCGCTGGCGGGCAATGGACAGAGCGATGGACCAGCATCATGAATGAAGAAAGAGGCCGTCAAGGCGGTATATTCGAACGGCGATGGGCCGCAGAGACGCTGCGGGCGAATTGATGCGTTACAAAATTGGAATATCGGGCCAATCGCTGTCCTTCGCATCCTCCGTGCTGGAACATTTCATCAGGCATCGCCAGACCCGCTTTTGGCGCGCCGAGGCCGGTGGACTGCTCTTCGCTAAGGTGTCGCCCGAGGTCATCGACGTTGTCACCGCCACCGGCCCGAGATCAACGGACGGGCGTTCGCGCTGGCGTTACTCCCCCGACCGAGAGGCGGAGCAACGCGAGATCGACCTGTTCCACGCGCAGGGACAGCACTTGGTTGGCTTTTGGCATACGCATCCAGAAATGTTTCCGAGTCCTTCGAAGATGGACAGCGACAGCATCACGGAATCGTTTCGCATGTCGAAGCACCAGTTGAACGGATTCGTTCAGGTGATAGTGGGGCAGCATCAGTTTCCGCCGGGTCTGTACGTCGGAGTCGGGGACGGCTCGCAAGTGTATCGGCTCTCACTGGATCATGAATGCCGTATCCCCACGGTGTCGCCGGGAAGACCCGAACTACCGTGATCGCATGTCCGACCGGTCGCGCGGCTTCGGCCCGTTTGTGTCGACACATCACGGCGATCTCCGTTGTTTCAGAGACGTAGCTGTATGAGCTAATACAAAGAGGAATCGGAATGGACGCGATGAATAAACCCCCTTCAAAAACGTATGGCCCGCCCCGTCTGCAAGGAGTTTTATCGAGAGCGCCTTCTGATGGGTCTGCGTCAACGTATCCGGCCTCGGGGCGAGCCCCCGGCCAAGATGGAGATACG
>NZ_WOVC01000028.1:0-48013 GCF_011378635.1 Methylosinus sp. RM1 | reverse complement strand
AAACCCCGGACCAACCCCGCCTCCCAGCGCAAGCAATCCGAAACGCCCTCGTTCGGCGAGCCGCAACCATTTCCGTTCCGCTGCCTAATGACAATATCCAATAGGGTGGGTCAAAATAATCTATAGAGTGGTTATAGGTATTCTCTCGGGTGGTTTATGCGGCGCCGCAATTTCGGGCGGTCCCACCCACGCCGAAGGCCGAAGGCGCCTCGGCATCGGCAATGAAATACCGATAATTCAAACATCTGTGAGATAGGCAGCGCCTATGGACGAGGCGCCGTCGCTGCGGACAAGCCTCCCCGGCCGGGCTGTGACAGAATGACTTGAGCCGCGCCGCGGCGCCGATCAGCGGGCGGCGCTTCCCGGCGCCGGCGCGGCGACGTCCAACGCATTGCGCAGATCGGCGGCGCCCTTGTCGCGCGCGGTGAGCGGCGCCAGTCCGAAGCGCGTTTCGATCGTCGCCAGAATCGACGCAGTGTCATAGACCGTGTGGTCGACGAATCCCTTTTTCGCGAAGGGCGACAGAATCAACGTCGGCACGCGCGTCCCGGGACCGAAACGGTCGATCTGCGGCGGCGCGACATGATCCCAGGAGCCGCCGTTCTCGTCGGCCGTGATGATGATCAGCATGTCGTTCCAATTCGGACTGCGCCGCAGCCGCGCGACG
Source organism: Methylosinus sp. RM1 (assembly GCF_011378635.1). Taxonomy (NCBI): domain Bacteria; kingdom Pseudomonadati; phylum Pseudomonadota; class Alphaproteobacteria; order Hyphomicrobiales; family Methylocystaceae; genus Methylosinus; species Methylosinus sp. RM1. The sequence continues at coordinate 47,346 of NZ_WOVC01000028.1, read as the reverse complement.
ACATCGGCGAGATGCGCGTCGCCGGTCTTCAGATCGGCGTAATGCGGATGCTCGTTGAACTTGCCGACCGGCTTGTAGAAAGAGACGGCGGGCAGCGTCCCCGCCTCCGCCGCCGCGAAGAAATCGTCGGCGTCCTTCAAATGCCGCTCGCGCGCGGGCGTTCCGGGACCGAAATCGGCGAAATAGAGAAAGGGCTGGTGATGCGTCTGAAAGAACTCGGGCGCCTCGCGCTGGCGAATGCGCCCGGCGCGCATGTCGTTCCAGCCGCCGGCATACCAGGCCCATGAGACGCCCTTCTCGCTCAGCCGGTCGCCGATCGTCGGCTGCGTCTGCGGCGGCAGGCCGAGGCCCGCGGGCGTCGGAGCGTCGCGTGGCGACAAGGGCGTCGTCGGCTGCATCGTGCTGACCACGAAGCCGTCGCTGGTGACGGGTCCGGGCTTTTTGTAGCGCGGCGGACCGATATGAGCGCTCGCCGGCGTGTCGGCGGCGCGCGCGAGAAAGCCGGTGGCCTCGTCGATCTCGGCGATCAGCGACGGCGGCGCCGAGGGGAAGGTCGGGGCGCAGGCGCAGACGAGAAACATGTGATTGAGGAAGGAGCCGCCGAAGGCGCCGTGGAAAAAATGATCGGCGAGCGTGAACTCCTGCGCGAGGCGCCATTGCGCGAGGGAGCGGCCGTCGTAATAGCCCATGACCAGCCCGCCGGCGCCCGAGACGGCGGCGAAGCGATCCATTCTGCCGCCATTGATCTGCTCCTTCTCCTGGAAGAAATCATGCGTCAGATCGGGCGTCTTCTCGGCATTGGGCAGGAAGGCGTCGATGGGAAAAGGCGCATTGGGGAGAATGGAGGGAAAACGGGCGTCGACGCCCTTGTCGCCGCGGATCGGCGGCAACTCGCCGAAAGGCTTGCCGTCGACGTCGACCTGGGCGAAGCGTTCGGCGCCTATGCCGAGGCCATCGGCGCCGGGATAGAGGCCGAAGACATTATCGAAGCTGCGGTTCTCGGTATAGATCACGACGATGTGGCCGATCGCCGCAAAAGGATTTGCCGCCTCCTGCGCGAGCGAGGAGCCGACGAGGCCGAAGAGAAATAGCAAAAGGGAAGCTCTGGCCAAAATTCGTGAGAGCGTCACGGCGCGGCTCCATTCGCAATTGTCTTTTTCGCAAGCTAAATGCGCAAACGCACAATTTCATGACTTCGCAGAAAAGCCTCCGCGCGCGGGCGCGGAGGCTGTGTCGAGCGCAGCGAGAAATCCGCTCAGTGAGCGTGCTTCGTCGCGAGCTCCTGCTGCGGCTTGGGCGTCGCATTGGTGCGCGCCGGCAGGACCGGATAGTCGACTTTCGGCTGATCGCCGGTCAGCGCGCCGAGGAAGGCGACGATGGCCGTGGTCTCGTCGGGCGCGAGCTGCACGCCGAGCTGGGATTTCGCCATGACCTCGACCGCCTCCTCCAGCGTCCACACCTGGCCGGTATGGAAATAGGGCGCGCGCAGCGCGACATTGCGCAGCGGAGCGACGCGGAAGGAGAAAACGTCCGCCGGGCTCTTGGTGACGGCGAAACGACCTTTGTCGGCTTCCGGCAGAATGGCCGCCGACGGCTTTTCCACCGCGCCGAACTGCGCGTAATTGCCGCCGCCGACGTTCACGCCGTCGTGGCAGCCGCTACAGCCCTTGTCGATGAAGAGGCGCAGGCCCTTCTTCTGCGTCGCGTCCAGCGCCGCCTCGTCGCCGGCGAGGAATTTGTCGAGGCGTGAGTTCGGCGTCACCAGCGTCGCTTCGAAAGCCTCGATCGCCTTGGCGAAATTGTCGAAGCTCGCCGGCTTGTTGTCGCCCGGGAAGGCCTTCTGAAACGAGGCGACATAGGCCGGAATGCTGTTCAGCGTCGCCTCGACATTCGACGGCGTGTTGTTCATCTCGACGCCGGCCTGCACCGGACCCTTGGCCTGAGCCTTCAGGTCCTCGGAGCGGCCGTCCCAGAACTGGGCGACGTTGAACACGGCGTTGAGAACGGTCGGCGCGCGGCGCGGGCCCTTCTGCCAGCCATGGCCGATGGAGGTCGAGCCGGCGTCGACGCCGCCGAGGCTCAGATTATGACACGAGTTGCAGCTGATGAGCTGGCTCGAGGAGATGCGCGGATCGAAGAACAGCTCTTTGCCGAGCTCGATCTTGGCGGGTGTGAGTTCGTTGTTCTTCACGGCCTTGGCGGCCGCAGCCGCGGTGACCGGCTTGAAAACGGCGTTGGCGTCCGATCGCAGATCGCCGGCGACTGCGGCGAAAGGGATCAGCGCCATCGCGCTCAGCGCGGCGATGAATGCACGTGACATTTCCCAGGGCTCCTCCGATGGGGCTCGCGCGTGCGCTGCGAACGGACGCCGCTCGAACCGCCGCCCGCCTACCACAAGCTGAGCCCGCGGGCAAAGGCAATAATGCGCCAAACTGGGAGATGTCATGTAATTACAACTATAACTCTACTATTTTTCCGGTCATGTCGAATTGATGACGCCGCCCCGGCGCCAGATATTTTTCTCGCGCCGCAAGCTTGAAATATTGGTCGCGCGGCGTAGCTTCGGTTACTGGCGGCAGGCGAGACAAAAGCTGGAAGACCGCCCCGAAAATCCTTGCCGATGAGAAGGATTCCAGGCAGGATTGCGAATGCTCGCGCCGAGCGAAAGAAGCGGCTTCAGCCGACAGGCGCAGCGGGGAGGACGACATGGCCGTGCGCAAGCGCGCCGCGACCGCGGTCGCGGCAATGTTCAGTCTCTCGTTTCTCGATCTCGCGGGGCTCGGTCTCGCCGGCCTCGGCGCGGCGGGACTTTCCGCGGGCGTCGCTATCGCCGAGCCGCTGGGCCTGCCGCCTATCCCCATCCCCGCTGATAATCCGCAGACGGCCGAAAAAATCGCGCTCGGCGATCGCCTGTTCCATGATCTGCGTTTTTCATCCGACGGCACGGTCGCCTGCGCCACCTGCCACAAGGACGACCGCGCCTTCACCGACAGCCCACTGCGCACCTCGGAGGGCGTCGGCGCGAAGACCGGCACGCGCAATGCGCCGACAGTGATCGACGCGGCCTATTTCACCTCCTTTTTCTGGGATGGGCGCTCGGCCTCGCTCGAGGATCAGTCGCAGCATCCATTCCTCAATCCCGTCGAGATGGGCCTGCCCACGCATGAGCCGATTCTCGTGATCGCGCGCTCCGATCCCTTCTATGTCGAGCTCTTCAAAAAGGTCTTCGGCAAGAGCGGCGACGGCGTGACGATGGATGAGGTGAAGAAGGCCATCGCCGCCTATGAGCGCACCCTCGTCTCCGGCGATTCGCCCTTCGACCGCTGGCGCTTCGGCCATGAGGAGAATGCGATATCGGAGGCAGCAAAGCGCGGCTTCGAGGTCTTCGTCGGCCAGGGCCGCTGCGTCTCCTGCCATGTGATCGAGCAGGACCAGGCGCTGTTCACCGACAATCGGTTCCACAATATCGGCGTCGGCGTCAATCGGATGCAATCCGCTATTCCGCGCCTCTCCGCCGAATTTCTGAACGCGAAATCGAAGGGCGTCGATGTCGACAAAGCCGTGCTGACCGACCCCATGACCTCGGAGCTCGGCCGCTTCGCCGTCACCGATCAATTCGACGTCATCGGCGCCTTCAAGACGCCCACGCTGCGCAATGTCGCGGTGACCGCGCCCTATATGCACGACGGCTCGCTGAAGACGCTGAAGGACGTCGTCGAGCATTATGACAATGGCGGGCGCAGCAAGGGCGATCCGCCGCAGGTGAATGATTATCTCTCCGGCGGCATTCGCCCACTGAACCTCTCCAAGCAGCAGCAGGACGATCTCGTCGCCTTCCTGGAGACGCTCACCTCGCCGGCCTATGTCGGCGCGGCGACGAAATGAACGCGCCCGGCGCGATCGAGAAAAGGGAGCCGAGCAGATGAGCGAATTCGTCACCAGGCGCAGCGTTCTCGCGGGAGCCGGGGCCGGCGCGGCGCTGACCACTCTGCCGATCAGCATGGTCACGCTCGCCTTCGGCGGGGAGCGCGAGGATTTCACCTTCACCTATATTTCCGACGCGCATATCCAGCAGATCAAAGGCGCGAGCTTCGTGCGCAATTGGGATCAGGGGCTGAAACGCGCCGTCGCCGAGGCCAATCTGGTGAAGCCGGAATCGGATTTCGTCATCTTCGGCGGCGATCTCGCCCAGCTCGGCAAGCGCGAGGAGCTCGACCACGGCGCCGAAATGCTCTCCAAGCTGAAAGGCAGACTGCACGCCGTCATGGGCGAGCACGATTATTATTTCGATCTCGGCGATTATTGGAGCAAGCTCTACGGCCCGCATTATTACAGCTTCGACCATAAGGGCGTGCATTTCATCGTGCTGAACTCGATTTTGACCAGCGAGCAATGGACCTTCCATCGCTGGCCGACGGCCGAGCAGCGCATGTTGGAGATGGCCGGGCTCGACAATCCGAACGGCTCGCCCTTCATGGTCGGCGACAAGCAGCGCAAATGGCTCGCCAATGACCTCGCCAAGGTGGACAAGAAGACGCCGCTCGTCGTCTTCTCCCATTCGCCGCTGCAGAAGATCTACAAGGGCTGGAATTTCTGGACCGACGACGCCGAGGAGGTGCAGGCGCTGCTGCAGCCTTTCGACAGCGTCAACGTCATCTACGGCCATGTCCATCAGATCCAATATAATCAGATCGGCAACATCAGCTTCAACTCGGTGATGGCCACGGCCTGGCCCTGGCCCTATCCGCAGAGCTATGCGCAGGCCGAGAGCCATCTGCCCGTGCTCACCATTCCGATGAACCGCGCCGATCCCTTCTTCGAGCGCGACGCCACCGGCTGGCAGCTGATCGACATAGGCTCGGGCCGCGTCACCGCGCGCTATCAGCTCTGGGACAATGACCAGCGCACCGTCGCCTTCGACCGCAAGGCCGGCCATCCGGTCGACGTCGCCTATCAGGAGCCGACGCAGCGTCGTCTACCGCAAACTCATTATTGATCGGAGTTCGCCATGCTTCGCTCGACCTTGCTCCTCGCTTTCAGTCTCGCCGCCTTCGCCGCGACGACCGCGCGCGCCGATGAATTCACCAAGACCGACGTCGAGCGCTATCAAAAAGAGTTCGAGCAGGTGGCGGCCAAGGGCCGCGAATTATGGACGAGCGGCACGCTCGGGACCAATGGCGTCGCTTGCGCGCAATGCCACCCCAACGCCGCCAACACGCACCCAGAGACCTATCCGAAGTTCCAGAAGCAGCTCGGCAAGGTGGCGCAGCTGTTCGAGATGGCGAATTGGTGCATTCGCAATCCGCTGCAGGGCGCTAATCTCGCGCCGGACGATCCGCGCATGACGGCGCTCGTCTCCTACATCACTTTCGAGCGGCGCGGCGTGAAGCTCGCGCCCGGCCAGCATTGAGGACAGGCGCCATGCGGAAATCCTTTGCTCTCGCCCTGCCCGCTTTGCTGATCGCCGGCTCGGCCTGGGCCGCCGCAAGCGACGAGACCCGCGCCGATGTGCAGAATTTGGCGGGCGCCGCCGCCCCGGCTCAGGCGGCGGCCGCGCCCTCCCCTTGCGCAGGCTGCGCCGGCCACGATTGCGCCAATTGTCCGTTGGCCCTGGCCGCCGCCGCGCAGGCGGCGACCGGAACGGCGTAATCGCCAGCCCCGATCCGCTGCAACGTCGACTGAGTCCGGCTATTCGGACGGCGCCGCAGCCATTGCCGCCGCGGCCACGAGAGGAATGCCGAAAAAGCTCTCCTCATCCGAGCCGGCGGCCTTGTGCAGCTCGAAAGCGTCCGTCCAAACCGCCCTCTCCGTGTCGTCGGCCGGGCGGTAGGTGCATTTGGCTTCGGCATTGCCGGCCTGAAGCCATTTCCTGCTGTTGCGAACGAAGCGGTCGAGCGCTTTCTGATCGGTCGGGCGAATAACGCATCTGGGGACGCCATCGACCAGGACGACTTGCGGCAGCATGTCCGATCTCCGACAAAGGGCCTGAGCCCGTCTGATTGCTTGTCTCAGAATTAGATAGCAATCGACATGCCATGCCTCGCAGGATCAGCCGATGTAATCCTGCACCACATCGCCCAGAATGCGGTTCACATCGTCTATGGTCGAGACGTCATAGCGCGTGGTCTTCTCGCCGGCGGCCTCGTCGTCGCGCTCGAATTTCGGATGGCCGAAGCGGATCGAGCTTCCCTCGATCTCGAAGGGCAGCGGCAGCGGCTCCTTGAGCGGACGCGAGACGAAGAGCAGGCCCATCACCTTCTGCTCGACGGCGCTCGCCTTCAGCGCCAGCTCGACACCGAATTTCGGGCCGATATCCTTTTTGATCGAATCGTCGAGGAAGGCGACCCAGCGGAAGAAGCTGTCGAAATTGCGCCGTGCGGCGGCGAGCACCTGTTCTTCCGCCTTGGCGAGGCTCGCGCTCGGATCGCTCATTGTGTCAAATCCCCGGTCTGCGGCGCCTTTCGCCGAAGAAGCCGAGAACTACGCGAAATTCGTGCCGCCAGACGCTCGACTGGCTTCATAGGCGCGCAAATGCGTCGCGGCGATTTCCAGCGCCGGCGTCTCCAGCCGCGCCCGCCGCGCCCGCGCCAGCATGTCGCCGAGAATATGCTCGCCCTCGGTGCGCCCTCCCCGCTCTATGTCGCGTAGCATCGAGGCTTTGAGCGCCGAGCCGCGCACGAATAAAATCGACAATAGTTCCGGGAACTCGGGCGACGGCGTCCAGCCCTGCGCGCGGGCGACGCTCTCGCATTCCGCGAGCAGAAGCCGGATGAGACGCTCACCTGAGGGCGTCGCCAATATGTCTCCGACGCTCGCGCGCATCATCGAGGTGATCCCCGCCAGCGTCGCGAGCAGCACGAATTTGTCCCAGAGCCGCCGCTCTACATCGTCGACGAAAGTCGCCGCGACCGACGTCCGCGCGTAAATGGCCTCCAGCGCCGTGAGCCGCTCGTCCGGTCCGCCGTCGCGCACGCCGAAAATCAAGCGGTTGCGCTCGCCGAAGTGGCGCACGACGCCATCCTCGGCGAGGGTCGCGCTGATCTGTGCGACGCCGCCGAAGACTTTCGCCTCAGGAAAGCGCGCCTCGATTCGATCGAGATGCGCGAAGCCGTTGAGCAGCGGCAGCACGCCCGTTCCCGGCGCGACGGCGCCGGCGATGGTCTCGAGGGACTCGTCGAGATCATAGGCTTTGCAAGTGAGGATCACGAGATCGAAAGCCGTCAGCGCTTTCGGGTCGAAGACGGCTTTCGCCGCGAGATTCATGTCGCCCAAAGGGCTCTCGATCCGCAGCCCGCGCTCGGCGAGGAGGCGCGAGCGCGCTTCCCGCACGAAAAAGGTCACATCCGCGCCCGCTTCGACGAGCCGGCCGCCGAAATAGCCGCCGACGGCCCCCGCGCCGAGGATCAGAACGCGCATCACGCGCCGCCGGTCGGATAATTCGGGCTCTCTCTGGTGATCGTCACGTCATGGACATGGCTCTCGCGCAGGCCGGCGTTGGTGATGCGCACGAATTCCGCCTTGGACTGGAACTCGGGAATGGTCGGCGCGCCGACATAGCCCATGGCGGCGCGCAATCCGCCGGCGAGCTGATAGAGGATCGGCGCCACCGGTCCGCGATAGGGCACCTGGCCCTCGATTCCCTCCGGCACCAGCTTCAGGCTCTCCTTCACATCCTGCTGGAAATAGCGGGCGGCGGAGCCGGCCTCCATCGCGCCGACGGAGCCCATGCCGCGGTAGGATTTGAAGGAGCGGCCCTGATAGAGAAACACCTCGCCCGGCGCCTCCTCCGCGCCCGCGAGCAGCGAGCCGATCATCACCGCCGAGGCGCCGGCCGCGATCGCCTTGGCGAGGTCGCCCGAATATTTGACGCCGCCGTCGGCGATGACCGGCACGCCGGCTTTGAACGCCTCCTCGGCCGCGTCCATGATCGCCGTGAGCTGCGGCACGCCGACGCCCGCCACAATGCGGGTCGTGCAGATGGAGCCCGGGCCGATGCCGACCTTCACGGCGTCGGCGCCGGCGTCGATCAGCGCCTTGGCCGCGTCGCGCGTCGCAATATTGCCGGCGACGATCGAAACCTTGTTGGAGAATTTCTTGATGCGGCCGACCTGATCCAGCACCGCCTGCGAATGGCCATGAGCCGTGTCGATGACGATGAGATCGACGCCGGCGTCGATCAATTGCAGCGCGCGCTCGAAGCCGCGATCGCCGACCGTGGCGGCGGCGGCGACGCGCAGCCGCCCCTCGGCGTCCTTGGCGGCGTGCGGATGCAGCGTCGCCTTTTCGATGTCCTTCACGGTGACGAGGCCGACGCAGCGATAATCCTCGTCGACGACGAGCAATTTCTCGATGCGATGCTGATGCAGCAGGCGGCGCGCCTCCTCCTGATCGACGCCCTCGCGCACGGTGATGAGCTGCTTGGTCATCAGCTCGGCGACCGGCTCGCGCATATTGTCGGCGAAGCGCACGTCGCGATTGGTGAGAATGCCGACGAGCTTGCCGGGCTTCTCGCCATGGCCGCGCTCGACCACCGGAATGCCGGAAATATTATAGCGCGCCATCAGCGCCAGCGCGTCGGCGAGCGTCTCGTCGGGATAGATGGTGATCGGATCGACCACCATCCCGCTCTCATAGCGCTTGACCTTGCGCACCTCGGCGGCCTGGGCGGCGGGGGTGAGGTTCTGGTGGATGACGCCCAATCCGCCGGCCTGCGCCATGGCGATGGCGAGGCGCGCCTCCGTCACCGTGTCCATGGCCGAGGAGATGATCGGCAGGTTGAGCGTTATGTCGCGCGTCAGCCGAGTCGAAATATCGACTTGCGACGGCATCACCAGCGAATGGCTCGGACGCAGCAACACATCGTCGAAGGTCAGAGCCTCGTGCAACGGCGGTCGTGCGTATGATGTCATGAAGCCAACTCCCTCGGGGGCGCAAAAACCGGCCATGCTCGAGGCCGGACGACATAGAGACGGCGACGGCCGTCTTCCGGGTTGGCGCGTGCTCATAGCACCAATATGACGGAAGGCAAAATCGGCGCGCGCCCGCGGTGGAAAACTCGATCGAGGCCGCGCGACGGAAGCCTCACGCCGTCTCCAGCGCCGCCGCTTCCGCGCCCATGTCGAATTGCAGCCGCGCCAGCCGCGCATAGAGGCCGCCCGCGGCGACGAGGCTCGCGTGAGTCCCCTGCTCCACGATGCGGCCCTCGCTCATCACCAGAATGCGGGTGGCTTCGAGCACTGTGGCCAGCCGATGGGCGATCACCAGCGTGGTGCGTCCCCGCATCACATCATGCAGCGCCTCTTTCACCAGCGCCTCGTTCTCGGCGTCGAGCGCCGAGGTCGCCTCGTCGAGCAGCAGGATCGGCGCGTCGGCGAGAATGGCGCGCGCAATGGCGAGGCGCTGGCGCTGGCCGCCGGAAAGCGTGACGCCGCGCTCGCCGATCTCCGTGTCATAGCCCTGCGGCAGCGCCTCGATGAATTGCGCCGCCTGCGCGCGCTTGGCCGCTTCGACGATCGCGCCGCGCGAGACGCCCTCGCGGCCATAGGTGATGTTGTCGGCGACGCTCATGCCGAAGACGATCGGGTCCTGCGGCGCGAGCGCGATGGCGCCGCGGAGCTCGATCGGATCGAGCGCGCGCAGATCGACGCCGTCGATCGTGATCGCGCCCCGCGAAACATCGTAGAAGCGCTCGAGCAATTGGAACACGGTCGATTTGCCGGCGCCGGATGGGCCGACAATGGCGATGCGCTCGCCCGGCGCGACGGCAAAGCTCAGCCCATCCAAGGCCGCCCGTCCCGAGCCCGCAGGATAAGAGAAGCCGACATCATCGAAGGCGACGCCGCCGCGAACGGGCTTCGGCAGATGGAGAGGAGCGGAAGGCGCAGCGACCGTGGGCTGGATGGAGAGAATCTCGCCGATGCGGCCGGCGGCGCCGGCGGCGGCGGACACCTCGCTCCAGACCTGCGACAATTCTCCGAGCGAGCTCGCCGCCAGCACGGCGTAGAGCACGAATTGCGAGAGAACGCCGGTGGTGATGCGGCCGGCGAGCACATCCTGCGCGCCCAGCCACAACATTGCGACGACGCTGCCGAAGGCGAGGAAAATCGTCACCGAAGTGACGATGGCGCGAGTCTGCGTGGCGTCGCGCGCGGCGGCATAGGCGCCTTCCGCCGCGGCGCCGAAACGCTCGGCCGCGACTCGCTGCGCATTGCAGGCCTGCATGGTGCGCATGGCCGCGAGATTTTCCGCGGCATAGGCGCTGGCCGTGGCGAGTTGATCCTGCGCATGGCGCGAGCGCCGCCGCATCACCCGCCCGGAGGCGATGAGCGGCAGGACGATGCAGGGAATGGCCGCGAGCGCGACGCCGGTGAGCTTGGGGCTCGTCAGCGTCATCATCACGATCGCCCCCGCGAACATGAAGAGATTGCGCAGCGCGATCGACACGGAGGAGCCGAACACGGATTTCAGCTGCGTCGTGTCGGCGGTGAGGCGCGAGGTCAGTTCGCCGGTCTTCGTCTTGTCGTAGAAGGCGGCGTCGAGCGAGGTGAGATGGCGGAAGAAATCGCCGCGCAGATCGGCGACGATGCGCTCGCCGAGCGTCATCACCAGATAATAGCGCGTGCCGGAAGCGAATGCGAGAATCGCCACGACGCCCACCATCGCGCCGAAATAGAGGTTCACGGCGGAAGGATCGTCGGCGGAAAATCCGTGATCGATCATGCCGCGCACGGCGAGCGGCAGGGTGAGCGTCGAGACCGCGGCCACGCCGAGCGCGATCAACGCCAGCGCGATTCGGCCCTTATAGCGATAGGCGTAGGGAAGAAGCGGCTTCAGCGCGTCGAAGGCGCGCAGCCGCGAACGAAAATCGCGAGAGGAGGTTTCGGCTGTCATGCGGGGGATATAAGCGCCGAACCGGATCAGTCCAAGCCGCATCGTGTCGGCCGACGCATTTCACGACGCCGGCGATTTCGCGGGGCGCCACGCCAAGCGATTGATTTGCCGAGATTGAGGAAAAAAGGGCCGCGTTTTCTCGAAAAACGGCCGACGGAGCCCGCTAGACAGTCGACAAGGTTATGTTAGGCTCGTCATCGTCGACAAGACAGCCCCGCAGAGAGGGGTAGGAGCGCACCCGCCACCGAATGAACGATAAGGCGGGACGTTCTGGAAACCAAAGGAGTGACACCAATGGCTGAAAAAGAATTCGAACTCAACACCACCGTCTATATTTTCGCGGGCGTCGGCGCCCTTCTGCTCGGCGGCCTCGGCGCTGCTGGTCTCGGCGGCGTCGCGAATACGCTTTCCGCAGCCGTAGTCGGCGCTCTCGCCGGCGGCATCCTCGGCTTCTACTTCAAATAAGCCGCGAACCGCTCGACCTCTCCCCCCATGGACGCCCGAGTCGGAACCCCTGTCCACGGATCCCGGCCAACGTCCGAATGTAACGCCGGCGACCGCCTGTCGCTGGCGTTACTTTATGCCCTGCCTCGAGCCGCTCGCCACTGATTCGCAACTGCGGGTCTGATGCGGCGGAACCTAGGCGCAAATAACCACAGAGCGCGGCCTGCGGTAAATGCGCCAGATTGTCGCGCCCCCTCGGCTCAATCGTCGTCGAAGTCGAGAGTCTTGAGCCGGCCGAACACACGGTCGGCGTCGAACTGATCTTCCTCCTCGACCGGAGGCGCGGCCGGGCGCTTGCCGAACACATCCTCGGTCGTCGTCGGCTCGTGATGAGGCGCAGTGGTGATCTCGGCCGGCTGCAGCGTCTGGCCCTGCTCCTCGAGCGCGGCGGGACGATCCTTGGCGGCGCGATTGACCTCGAAATCGAGATCGATCTGCGAGCAGAGGCCCAATGTCACCGGGTCCATCGGCGCGAGCGCCGCGGAATTCCAATGGGTGCGCTCGCGCACCGCCTTCAGCGTGCTCTTGGTGGTGCCGACGAGGCGCATGACCTGCGCGTCCTTCAGCTCGGGATGGTTGCGCACCAGCCAGAGAATGGCGTTGGGCCGATCCTGACGGCGCGACAGCGGCGTGTAGCGCGGCCCGCGCTGGCGCTTGACCTCGGGCACCTTGACCTTGGAGACGGACAGCGACAGCCGATGGGCCGGGTCGCGCTCGCCGCGGCCGATCTCCTCGCGGGAGAGCTGGCCGGACGTGATCGGATCGAGCCCGCGAATGCCGGCGGCGACCTCGCCATCGGCGATTCCCTTCACCTCGAGCGGGTGCAGCTTGCAGAAATCGGCGATCTGGTCGAAGGCGAGCGACGTGTTCTCGACGAGCCAGACGGCGGTCGCCTTGGGCATGAGCGGAGCGGTGCTCATCGATCGATTCTCCTTCAGATGCGCGAGATAAGCCGATCCCGCGCCGCGGGGCCGAAGCCGCGATTTTTACGGATTACCATGCGGGGGATGACCTCCATATAGACTGGCCGCCGGCGAAGCGCAATCGCCGATGCCGGCCTCGCGTCATCGAGCGCCTTCCCGCGCATGGGCGGGCCGCAATCCCCTCACAAATTCGGGCAGAGCGGCGCCGATCGCCGCGCCGAGCCGCGGCCCGTGGCGATGAAACAGCAGGCCGGCGGCGATGACGGCGACTCCTATGCCCGAGAGGGCGAAGGGAAAGAGAATCGAGTCCTTGAACACCTCGGACGCCAGATGGCCGAGATAGAGCGTCACGCCAAAGGCGCCGAAGACGGCGTAGGCGCGGCGCATCAGCACGAGCGACAGCAGCAGAAGGCCGAGATTGATCGCGCAATAGAGCGCCTTGCCGATCTCGTCGCCGCTGTGCTGCGCGGTCAGCCCGCCCCAAAAGGCGAAAAGCCCGGAAAGATGCAGCCAAAAGGCGAAGTCTCCGCCGCGCCAGCGCTTCAGATCGACGAGCCAGGCGGCGGCGATGACGAGCGCGCCGAAAGCGAGGCTCACATTGGCGCGCTGCTCGAAGGTGAAGGCCTCCTTGCCGACCAGCCAGGGCGTCAGATCCATCGACATGAACCACAGCGCGAAGGCGATTATCATGGTGAGGAAAGGAAAGGGAAAAAACGCCAGCGCCAGCACCGCCGCGGCGATCGTCCCCAGCTCCATCGGCAGCCAGCTCGCGCGCACCCAGACATAAAAGTCGTGATAGGGGACGGATTCGGTCGGATCATGACCGCCGAGAAGCTGGAGCGCGAAGACGAAGAGCGGCGCCATGGAGACGGCGCATGTCACCAGCAGGCCGGCGGGCGTGCGCAGCCCGCGCCGCCGCCACAGCCAGCCGCCCGCGGCGGCGAAGCCGACGCCATAGGCCAGCGAGGTGATCATCAGCGCGCGCGGCCCCCAGAGGCCGAAGGCGGTGGTGCTGAACAGGCTCATCGCGCCCATGACGATGAGCGCGCCCATATACCAGAGCACATTGACGACGTCGAAGCGCGGCGCCCCCTCCCCTGCGCTTCCGCGCTCGACGAGGAAATGCGCGAGCCGCCGATGGGCGTCGGCGTCTATGACGCCGGCCTCCAGCGCCGCGCCGAGATCGTCGGTGGTGAATTTCGATCGGGCCATGGCGAATTCTTTCCGTCCAAGAAAATCATTCGGGGCCGGACACGACCTCGGCCGCGCCATCTCGCGCCCGACTATAGCCGCTCCGCCCCGCATTCGCCCCTGCATAGCGCCTAGAAAGGGACAAAAATGTGCGTTTCCGCATTCTGGAGCCCACGTCTCCGCCGGGAGGGAGAGCCGGATGGCCGTCTCAGCCCCAATTTGACAGGACGCCCCCCTTTTGCCCATGTTCGCGCCCCGACGCGGGCCGGGCTCCCCGGCGAAGCCAAGCGGCGAGCCGCCCGCGACCGGATTTCTGAAGGACTGCTCGATGAATGTCGTCATCGTCGAATCGGCCGCCAAGGCCCAGACGATCAACAAATATCTCGGCCGCGATTTCAATGTGATCGCCTGCTACGGCCATGTGCGCGACCTGCCTCCCAAGGACGGCTCCGTCGATCCAGCCGAAGATTTCGCGATGAAATGGGAGAGCGACGCCAAATCGGCCAAGCGCATTTCCGCCATAGCGGACGCCGTGAAGAGCGCCGACACGGTCATTCTGGCCACCGACCCGGATCGCGAGGGCGAGGCCATCTCCTGGCATTTGCTCGACATATTGAAGAAGAAGAAGGCGCTCGGCGGCAAGCGCGTCGAGCGCGTCGTCTTCAACGCCGTCACCAAGGACGCGATCAAGCACGCGATGGCGCATCCGCGCGAGATCGACCAGGCGCTGGTCGACGCTTATCTCGCCCGCCGCGCGCTGGATTATCTCGTCGGCTTCACCCTTTCCCCGGTGCTGTGGCGCAAATTACCGGGCGCGCGCTCGGCCGGCCGCGTGCAGTCGGTGGCGCTGCGCCTCGTCTGCGACCGCGAGCTGGAGATCGAGAAATTCGTCACCCGCGAATATTGGTCGCTGGTCGCGCATCTGAAAACCAAGGCCGGCGAGCCCTTCACCGCCCGCCTCTCGGGCGCCGACGGCAAGAAGATCACCCGCCTCGACATCGGTTCCGGCCAGGAGGCCGAGGATTTCAAAAAGGCGCTGGAGAGCGCCGCCTTCACAATTCGCTCGGTGGAGGCGAAGCCGGTCAAACGGCACCCCTACGCGCCCTTCACCACATCGACGCTGCAGCAGGAAGCCTCGCGCAAGCTCGGCCTCGCGCCGGCGCAGACCATGCGCATCGCGCAGCGGCTCTATGAGGGCGTCGATATAGGCGGCGAGACCGCCGGCCTCATCACCTATATGCGAACCGACGGCGTCGACATGGCGCCGGAGGCGATCGCCTCGGCACGCAATGTGATCGCTTCAGAATATGGCGAGCGCTTCGTGCCCAAGGTTCCGCGCAAATATACGGTGAAGGCCAAGAACGCCCAGGAAGCGCATGAGGCGATCCGCCCGACCGAGCTCTCCCGCCTGCCCAAGCATGTCGCCAAGCATTTGGAGCCGGAGCAGGCCAAGCTCTATGAGCTGATCTGGACCCGCACCATCGCCAGCCAGATGGAATCCGCCGAGCTGGAGCGCACCACTGTCGATATCGACGCCCTCGTCGGCAAGCGGAGCCTCGAGCTGCGCGCCTCCGGCCAGGTCGTTCGCTTCTCGGGCTTCCTCGAGCTCTATCAGGAAGGCCGCGACGACGATCAGGACGAGGATGGCGGCCGCCTGCCGGCGATGGCCGCCGGCGAGCCGGCGACGCGCGAGAAGATCGAGGCCAGCCAGCATTTCACCGAGCCGCCGCCGCGCTACACGGAGGCCACTCTGGTCAAGCGCATGGAGGAGCTCGGCATCGGCCGCCCCTCCACCTACGCCTCGACTCTGGCCGTGCTGCGCGAGCGCGACTATGTGCGTCTCGACAAGAAGCGCCTCGTGCCGGAGGACAAGGGCCGCATCGTGACGGCCTTTCTGGAGAGCTTCTTCACCCGCTATGTGGAGTTCGACTTCACCGCCGATCTCGAGGAGAAGCTCGACAAGGTCTCCAACAATGAGATCGACTGGAAAGAGGTGCTGCGCGACTTCTGGGCCGATTTCTCGGGCGCCGTCGACGGCACCAAGGAGCTGCGCACCACTCAGGTGCTCGACAGCCTCAACGATCTGCTCGGGCCGCATATTTTCCCGGCCAAGCCCGACGGCTCCGATGCGCGCGCCTGCCCGGCCTGCAGCGCCGGCCAATTGTCGCTGAAGCTCGGCAAATACGGCGCCTTCATCGGCTGCTCGAACTATCCCGAATGCCGCTTCACCCGCACGCTCTCGCCGCCAACCGGCGAGGCCGCCGAGGGCGCGCGGCCAGGCGTGAAGGTGCTGGGCCAGGACCCGGAGAGCGGCGCCGAGATCACTCTGCGCGGCGGCCGCTTCGGCGACTATGTGCAGGAGGGCGAGGCGACCGAGGAGGGCGAGAAGCCCAAGCGCTCCTCCATCCCCAAGAGCATAAAGTCCGACGAGCTGACCCTCGAGCAGGCGATTCGGCTGCTCTCGCTGCCGCGCGAGGTGGCCAAGCATCCAGAGAGCGGCGAGCCGATCGTCGCCGGCATCGGCCGCTTCGGTCCTTATGTCCAGCACGGGAAGACCTACGCCAATATCGGCCGCGACGACGATATTCTGACGATCGGCGGCAATCGCGCCATCGATCTCATCGTCACCAAGGAGAGCGGCGGCGGCGGCTCGCGCTTCGGCCGCGCCTCCGACCCCGGCCGCGCGCTCGGCGACCATCCGCAGGGCGGCGCCATCTCGGTGAAGAGCGGGCGCTTCGGCCCCTATGTGAATTGGGGCAAGGTCAACGCCACCCTTCCCAAGGGAACCGATCCCGAGAGCCTGACGGTGCAGCAGGCGGTCGATCTTTTGGCAGCCAAGGCGAGCGGCGCGCCCTCGGGCGGCGGCCGCGTGCTCGGCGAGCATCCGCAGGGCGGCGCGATCACGCTGCGCGACGGCCGCTATGGCCCTTATGTGAATCTCGGCAAGGTCAACGCCACTCTGCCGAAGAATATGAGCCCGGAAGATGTGACGCTGGAAGAGGCGATCCGTCTGATCGAGGAGAAGGGCGGTCCGGTGAAGGCCAAGAAGGCGCCGGCCAAAAAGGCCCCCGCCGCCAAGGCCAAAGCGCCCGCCTCCAAGGCCCCGGCGAAAAAACCCGCCGCCAAGAAGGACATTGAAGAGAGCGACGAGGTTCCCTTCGAGGATTCGAAGCCGGCGAAAAAAGCGGCCGCCGCCAAGGCTCCGGCCAAGAAGCCCACGAAAAAGGCCGCCTCGGGGAAGTGAGCGGGAGGCGCGAAACGAGAATTTCGCGCCTTTCGACGTTGCCTCCATGCGTTCGAGACGTCATATTCACGGAATGTCGACGAAAATCGCCTATAGACCGCGCAATAGCTGAAGGGCAATCCGATGCTGCTGCGTTTTTCCGTCGCCAATTTCGGCTCGATCCGCGACGAGCAGCAATTGTCGATGATCGCCTCCTCGCTCAAGGACGAGCCCGGCGGCCTCATCGACACGCCTGCGCTGCGCTCGGAAAAAATCCTGCCCTCGGCCGTGATCTATGGCGCCAACGCTTCCGGCAAAAGCAATCTCGTGCGGGCGCTGGCGCATATGCAGTTGCTGGTGCGCAACTCGCACCGCCAGGGCGAGCCCGGCGCGCCCATCCCACTGAAACCCTTTCTGCTCGACCCGGCCTATGCGACGAAACCGAGCGTCTTCGCCATTGATTTCGTCTGGAACGGCGCACGCTACGCCTATCGCTTCGAGGCGTTGGGAAATGAATTCATGCAGGAATCGCTTCATGTCTGGCGCGGCGGGCCGGTGACGCTACTCTTCGAGCGCGAGCGGCAGGAGTTCAAATTCGGGCGCAGCTTGAAGGGGCGGAACAAGGTCATCGAGGATTTGACGCGGCCGAATAGTCTTTTTTTGTCGGCGGCGGCGCAGAATAATCACGAGGAGTTGAGTGATGTCGTCGATTTTTTTTCAAATTTTCAAGTTGATTCCGCAGATGTTAAGAACGCGCGTCAAGTGTCTTACGATGTTGCAGAGAGCGGCGTCGATCAGAAAGTGATAGCCCTGCTTTCAAAAATCGATTCCGGAATTGAAACCCTGCGCACAGTCAAGGATGATCTGGTACAAGATAAGACATATTTCCACGTATACACTACTATAAAAAATATAAATAAATCACAATCAAATAAGCGTGAAAAGTCGATATTTCGATATCGATCAGCTATTTCTAATATGACTGATTCAAGCCAAAAATCACTTTTTGATATAAAAGATCTAACACAGAGGTCGATATTTGATGATGACATGGTGCAATTGGGCCACCGAGCGATAAATGGCACAACCGTGTTCCTTGAAATTGAAGACGAAAGCAGTGGCACTGTACAACTCTTGTCAATCCTAGGCCCGGTTTTCCGAGCTTTGGACAAGGGCCATTTTATAATCATCGACGAATTCGGCAGCCGCGTGCACACACGCGCCTCCGAACTCATCCTCTCCCTTTTTGCGTCCAAGGAAACAAACCCCAAAGGCGCTCAGCTCATCGTGACGACTCACGACACCAATCTGCTGAACGCCCCTGCCCTTCGGCGCGATCAAGTCTGGTTCACCGAGAAGGACGAGACCGGCGCGACGCATCTCTATCCGCTGACCGACATAGAAACCCGCAAGGGCGACAATCTCGAGAAGGGCTATCTGCAAGGCCGTTATGGCGCCATTCCCTTCGCCGGCGCCGCCGCCGATCTGCTGAAGACGCGCTGATCCATGGCGCGCGACCGCTGGGACCTCGCGCGCGAGAAGGCCAAGCGCCAGCCGAAGCGTCGAATCATCATCTATTGCGAGGGCAAGAAGACAGAGCCCGCCTATTTCCGCGCGCTGGAGCGCCATTATCGGAATGCGCTGATAAAGGTCGAGACGATACAAGCCGGCGTGCCCATGACCGTGGCGGAGCGCGCCGTCGCGCGCGCAATCGACGAGGGGCTGTCGAAGCGAAGCCGGCGCAAGCCGAAAAACTCGTTCGAGGAAGGCGATCAAGTCTGGGCGGCCTTCGACGTCGACGAACATCCGCGCTTCGACGAAGCGGTCGCGCTATGCGTCTCGACGGGCGTCGGCATCTGCCGCTCGAACCCTTGCTTCGAGGTGTGGCTGATCCTACACGAGCAGGAATTTCACAGCCCCGCAGACCGTCACGCGGTCTGCGCGCATCTCGAGCGCCTGCGTCCAGAATATGACTCGAATGGCGCGAAGACCTGCGATTTCGAGGAAATGGTTCATCGCGTCGAAACCGCCGAGACGCGCGCCAAAACGCAGCTTCAAAGCCGCGAAAAAGAACGGGCGCCATTCGGGCGCCCGTCCACCACCGCCGGCGAATTGACGGCCGCGATCCGCGAGGCGGCAGCGCTTCACAGGCCGAAGCGCTGATCTCCCCTCACTGCGTCAGCCGCAGCGAGCCGAGCCCCGTGCCGATCGTCGAGAAGGCGAGGTTGAGGCTCTCCGCGTCGGTCGCCGCGAAATAGTGATCCTTGTTGGTCGCGCAATTCTTCAAGAGCGTCAGGCCCTGATCGTCGATCGGATCGCTCGAGATCGAGAAGCCGATGGTGAAAATCTCCACCCCTGCCGCTTTGGCCGCCTTGCAGGCCTCCAGCGTCAGATCGTCCTCGGCGCTGCGCGATGTCGACAGATAGCTCGTCTTGCTTCCGGCCGAGGCCGTGAGCGCCGATCGGTAATTGACGCCGTCGCCCGCCGAGCCGTCTGGAAGCCGCGCATTGGCGGAGCCGTTGTAGGTGTAATAGCCGAGCGACTCGTAGTCGGACCCGACCACGGTGCGGGTTTGCGTTCCCCAATTGTTGAAGCCGTCGGTCATGAACACGATGACCTTGTGATTGCCGGTGGCGCTATAGGCCTTGCCTCGAGCGAAGGGACCGACCGGCGAGATCGTCCGCCAACCCCACATGAAGCCGACATGGAGATTGGTGTTGCCATTGGCGGCGAGCTTGTCGATCTTGTTTTCGACCGTGGTCTGCGTCGAAGTGAGCTGCAGAACCGATTGCGTCGCATTGTCCGGGCAGAACTGATTCGGCCCGAAAAAGCTCTCGGGGCCGAAGGAGCCGCCGATCGACGAGCTGGTGTTGTATTTGCAAATATGGGTGAGCCGGCCCCATTCGCTGCTCGCCGTATCGCCGCAGGTCGAGGACGCGCTCCCGCCGCCCCAGTCCCAACTCCACCCCCCGTACTCGGCGTCGTTGTCGTCGAGATAGCTGTTGCCGTAGCCGTTGCTATCCGGCTCGTCGGGCGCGAGATAGGGGACGAACAAGGTCTCGGCGTTCGTCGAAGAGATCGTCATATCCTGCACATTATAGGGATAGATCGGCTCTTCGAAGCAGCCGCGCCAATCCAGCGAGGACCTGCTGCTCGCGAGCTTGCTGAAAATGTCGAAACGGTTCGTGAAGCCGGCGGCGGTCGCCGCCGTCTTGCCGCCGAAGGCGACCCAATGCTGAGAATTGGCGCCCTCGAGATCGATCCAGGAGGCCGAACGATTGGTCGAGACGGTGGGATCGACAGCGACGACGCCGCCCGCGAAAGGCGTCACCGCGAACTTCACCCGTCCCGGCGCCTTGGTGAACATGGTGCCCACGAAGCTCTTCGCGGCGGTCCGCAGGGCCTTGAGCTTCGTCACGCCGCCCGTGCTGCGGGTCATCGAGCCGGAATTGTCGAGCACCAGCGCGATCTCATAAGTGTCATTCGGGCTGATGCCGCCCTGCAGCGCCGCGCAGGCCGTCACCTGGGTGGACATGGACGTCGTCCCGGCGATCTTCATGATGGCGGTCGCGACCTGCGCCTGCGCCGTGACACAGAGCGAGAGCCGATCGGCGGCGATGGCCGCCGACGTCACCGTCGCCGTGGCGTTGCGATAATTGGTCGAGAGATAGACCTGGGCCTGGCTGCGCGCCTGCTGATCGGTCGTCGTGCCGACGATGCCCTTGGCGACCGCGAGCACGGCTGTGTCCGCCGCCTGCTGCAACGAGCCGCGCGCGGCGGCTATGCGGCCATAATCGACGCCGGCGCCGATCATCATGACGACCGGCACGAAGCTCAAGCCGAATATGATTCCGACGTTTCCTGCTTTGTCTCGTGCGAAGGAACGAGCAGATCGTTCCTTATTCGCCACAGGCCGCATCATGTAGGGGCTCTCGATGTTCGTGAAAATCGGACCGCCTACGCTTACGGCAAATTTCTCTTTCGGTTCTAAACCGATCCGGACAATTACGGTTGACCTCCGGTAACCTCGAGAAAGCGTAAACGGAGCCTATTCGCCCCCTCGGCGCCGGGCCGCGCGCTTCGGCGTCGCACGGTGTATATATCGACGTCCCAGCGCCGACCGCCGGGACGATTCCGCGACCTTCGAGACCGACTTTGACCAGAAAAACACGCGAGTTCGCCTCGCCCGCCCCCGTCCTTCCCGCACGCGAGGAAATTCTCGCCTTCATCGCGCGCGAACGCGAGGCGATGAGCCGCGCCGGCAATACGGGAAAGATCGGCAAGCGTGAGATCGCACGCGCGTTCGGCGTCAAAGGCGCCGATCGAATCGGATTGAAGCGCATTTTGGCCGAGCTCGAAGCCGAGGGCGCGATCGAGAGGCGCGGCAAAAGGCTCGCGCGTCCGGGCGTCCTGCCCGCTGTCGTGCTGGCCGACATCACGGGTCGCGACCAGGATGGCGAGCTGATCGCCGCGCCGGCCGAATGGGATTCCGACGAGCTCGGCGCGCCGCCGCGTATCCGCATCTCCGCGCCGCGCAGACCCAAGCCCGGCGAGCCGCTGCCCGGCGTCGGCGACCGCGCTCTGGTGCGCGCCGAGCCGGATCGTGACGCCGGCCCGAATGATCCGCCCTACGCCGGGCGTGTGGTGAAGCTCCTCTCCAAGGCGCGGGCGCGCATCGTCGGCGTGCTGCGCGTCGCCGCCAATGGCGTGGCGCACATAGAGCCCGTCGAGAAGAAGCAGGCCGGCCGCGAGATGGTCATCGCGGCGGAGGATCGCGGCGAGGCCAAGGACGGCGATCTCGTCTCCGTCGATCTCATCGGCAAGACGCGGCTCGGCGCGCCACGCGCCCGCGTGCGCGAGACGCTCGGCTCGCTCGCCACCGAGAAGGCGATCAGCATGATCGCTCTGCGCGTGCATGGCGTTCCCGACGAGTTCCGCGCCGAGGCGGTCGCCGAGGCCGCCGCCGCTCTGCCCGCGCGGCTCGAGGCGCATCGCGAGGATTGGCGCGAGCTGCCGCTCGTCACCATCGATCCGCCCGACGCCAAGGACCATGACGACGCCGTCTTCGCCGAGCCGGACACGGCGCCCGACAATCCCGGCGGGCACATCGTCACCGTAGCCATCGCCGATGTCGCTTATTACGTCCGCCCGCATTCGGCGCTCGACAAGGATGCGCTGGAGCGCGGCAATTCGGTCTATTTTCCCGATCGCGTCGTGCCCATGCTGCCCGAGCGCATCTCCAACGACCTCTGCTCGCTGAAGCCACACGAGGATCGGCCGGCGCTCGCGGTGCGAATGCGCATCAGCGAGAAAGGCCATAAGCTCGGCCACACCTTTCATCGCGTGATGATGCGCTCCAAGGCCAAGCTCAATTATGCGCAGGCGCAGGAGGCGCTCGACGGACGCCCGGACGAGATTTGCGCGCCGCTGATGGAGCGCGTGCTGGAGCCGCTGTTTCGCGCCTATAAATCGGCGGATCAGGCGCGCGAATTGCGCGCGCCGCTGGAGCTGGAGCTACCCGAGCGCAAAATTCTGCTGAAGGCCGACGGCACGGTCGATCGAATCGTCGTGCCGCCGCGCCTCTCGACGCACCGCTTGATCGAGGAATTCATGATCCTCGCCAATGTGGCGGCGGCGGAAGTTCTCGAGGAAAATCGTCAGCAGCTCATCTATCGCGCCCATGACGAGCCCTCGCGCGAGAAGGTGGCGGCGCTCTCGGAATTTCTCGCGACGATCGGCGTGAAGCTCGCCAAGGGCCAAGTGCTGCGGCCCTCGCATTTCAATGTCATCCTCGCGCGCGTGCGTGGCAAGGAGCATGAGAATATCGTCAATGAGATCATCCTGCGCACGCAGGCGCAGGCCGAATATACGCATGAGAATTACGGCCATTTCGGCCTCAATCTCCGCCGCTACGCGCATTTCACCTCGCCCATCCGCCGCTACGCCGATCTCGTCGTGCATCGCGCGCTCATTCGCGCGCTGGGCTTCGGCCCCGGCGCCATGCCCGAAATCTCGGCCGGCGAGCTGGCGGAAATCGCCGCGCGCATCTCCGGCGCCGAGCGGCGCGCCATGGCGGCCGAGCGCGAGACAATCGATCGGCTGATCGCCGCCCATCTCGCCGAGCAGATCGGCGCGCGCTTTCCGGCACGCATTTCCGGCGTGACGCGCGCCGGACTCTTCGTGCGGCTGCTCGATACGGGCGCGGACGGATTCATTCCGGCTGCGACGCTGGGGCGCGAATATTTCCGCTATGACGAGGCCGGCCATGCGCTGACCAGCGGCTCGGGCGAGAGCTTTCGCTTAGGAGACATCATAGAGGCGCGGCTCGTCGAGGCGACGCCGATCGCCGGCGCCCTGCGCTTCGAGGTGGCGAGCGGCTCCCGCAGCAGGGCGGCGCCGATGAAAAGCGGCCGGCTCTCGGGACGCGGCCGCGTCGAGCGGGCGAAGCAGAAGCGACGCAAATGAGCGCTCGCCGACGTTCGGACGCCGAACGAACGCCATTTCCGCCCGAAACGACCCTATATCGGCGATTTCTGCGAGATCGCGCGCCGCCGCCCGCCTTGACAAAGGCGCCCGCGTCCTTATGGTGCCGGCCAATGCGCCGCCGGGTTCGTGAGGATCGGGACCGGAGCGAGAATGTCCCCTCACAAGTTCAGGACTGACGGCAATGGCCAAATCCGCCATGATCAAGATCAAGCTTCTGTCGACGGCCGACACGGGCTCCTTCTATGTGACGAAGAAGAACGCCCGCACCAAGACCGAGAAGCTCGTGTTCAAGAAATACGATCCCGTCGTGCGCAAGCATGTCGAGTTCAAGGAAACCAAGATCAAGTGAGGCGAGGCGGGCCAGCCCGCCTCTTCCGCCGCCGACGGCGCCGCTATCGCGGCTTCGAAGCTCGAAGACGCCCGAAGCTCTAAGTGATACTGAAACGAAACGAGCCCGGAAACGGATTTCTCCGTTCCGGGCTCGTTTCGTTTCAGGCGGAGAGAAGATTGTTCCTCGATCGTCACGCCCACCGGCTGCGGCCGCCTTCGTTTCTCCCGAAACGAAGGCGGCCGACTGGCGCTGGCTTTAAGGAGGCCACTCCAACCAACGCCAGCCGGCCAACCCCACGGACCCAGGAGATGCGGCGGACCTGAGCACTCCGCAGGGTATTCGAAGTTGTCTGCCGATACGCATCCAACGCAAAAGCACGCCTTGGGTTCTTATTCTTCTTTGCCCCCCGACGCTGCCTGACGCGCATCACGTTTTGGCATGGCTGAGGTTAGCTCAGCTGCATAAAAATGCAACCATCTGGCAAAATTTTCTACAACTTTCCAGATACTAAGTCAAAAACAGTGGCTTGTGATGACGCCTCCGCGGAAGTGAGCGCGCTCTGCGGGCGCTTGTCCACGACGCCTTTGCTCGGGACCGAGCTTTGTGGCAAACCCAGCCGGCCGGGGGCCGCCGATCGGGTTTGGCCGTCAGCGGCGTGGGAGGAAAATCGATGAAGTTTCGTGGTCTCGGATTGGCGCTCATCGGCGCGGTGGCGCTGGCGCTCGCCGCCTGCAGCGGCGGCCGCGAGCCCAATGACGCCGTCGGCGCCAAAGTGCTGCGCAATCTGCTTTCCAAGCAAGGCGTCAATGGCAAGCTGATCTCCTTCAAGAAAATCGACGGCCGCGCGCTGAAAACGCCGAACGCCGAGGCCTATGAGTTCTTGTACGAGGCCGAGGTGCAGTTCCCGGAGGCCTATGAGGCCGAATGCGCGAATGAGCGCGCACGCGGACGCTGCGCCTATCTCGGTCTCGCGCAAAGCCAGAGCTTCCAGAAGGGCGAAGTGCTGAAAGCCGAGGGCACGCTGCATTTCGTGCGATCCGACAAGGGCTGGGTCGGCGAAGACCAGATCGCCTATTGAGCCGCCCGCTCGTCGTGATCCCCGCCCGAATGGGCTCCTCGCGCCTTCCCGGCAAGGCGCTGGCGCCCATAGCGGGGCGGCCGATGATCCTGCATGTGCTGGAAAAGGCCCTCGCCGCCGCGATCGGCCCGGTCGCGGTGGCGACCGATTCTCCCGAGATCGCGGCGATCGTCGCAGCGGCCGGCGGGCGCGTGGCGATGACGAGCGGCGATCACGCCTGCGGCAGCGACCGCGTCGGCGAGGCGGTCGCCGGCCTCGATCCGGCCGGCGAGCATGACATCATCGTCAATCTTCAGGGCGACCAGCCGAACATCGCCCCGGATACGCTGGCGACCGCGCTGGAGCCGCTCGCGGACCCCGAGGTGGATATCGCGACGCTCGCCGCGCCGGCCGCGCCGGGCGAGCGCGACGACCCCAATTCCGTCAAGCTGATCGGCGCCGAGATCGCGCCGCGTCGGATGCGGGCGCTCTATTTCACCCGCGCTCCGGCGCCATACGACGATGGGCCGGATTACCATCATATCGGCGTCTACGCCTTTCGCCGCACGGCTTTGGCGCGCTTCGCCGCCCTGCCGCCCTCCGCGCTCGAGCTTCGCGAGCGGCTGGAGCAGCTGCGCGCGCTCGAGGCCGGAATGCGCATCGACGCCATGATTCTGGACAAAGCCGCCCGCGGGGTGGATACCAGCGCCGACCTTCAACGCCTGCGCGCGGCGCAGGACAAAGACGAACGGAGCCGTCGATGAGCGAGCGGCCGAAAATCGCCTATCAGGGCGAGCCCGGCGCCAATTCCGACATCGCCTGCCGGGACGCCTATCCTGATCACGAACCCCTGCCCTGCGCCAGCTTCGAGGACGCTTTCGCGGCGGTGACCGAAGGCGTCGCGGCGCTGGGCATGATCCCGATCGAGAATTCGATCGCCGGCCGCGTGGCGGATATTCATCATTTCCTGCCCAACGCTGGACTCTACATCATCGGCGAATATTTTCTGCCGATCCATTTTCAGCTGATGGCGCCACGCGGCGCGACGCGCGAGACGTTGCGCGGCGTCTACAGCCATGTGCACGCGCTCGGCCAGTGCCGCAAGATCATCCGCGCGCTCGGCCTCACCGCCCATACGGCCGGCGACACCGCCGGCGCCGCGCGGGAAGTCGCCGAGTGGAACGACACGAGCAAAGCCGCCCTCGCGCCGCGCCTCGCAGCGGACATATATGGTCTCGACATTCTCGCCGAGAATGTCGAGGACGCCGCGCATAACACGACGCGCTTCGTCGTGCTGTCGAAGACGTCGAGATGGGCGGCGGCGGGCAATGGCCCGACGATGACGAGCTTCGTCTTCCGCGTGCGCAACGTGCCGGCGGCGCTCTACAAGGCGCTCGGCGGCTTCGCCACCAATGGCGTGAACATGACCAAGCTCGAGAGCTATATGGTCGACGGCGAATTCGCGGCGACGCGTTTCCTCGCCGATGTCGACGGCCATCCAGACGAGCCGCCGCTCGCCCGCGCGCTCGACGAATTGCGCTTCTTCTCCAAGGAGCTGGAGATCATCGGCGTCTATCCGGCGCATCGCTTCCGCCAGGAGAACAAGCGTAGCTTCGAATATGGCGATTAGTTTCGGACGCACGATCGACGGCGCGCATCACCCTCCCCTTCAGGGGAGAGGGTCGGCCGGCGAATAGCCCGGCGCTTGCGACGGGCGTTCTTTATAGAACGCCCTATGGCCGGACGGGGTCCGAGATTCGGGAAGTCCCCCTCCCGAGCGCATTCGGCGCTCGACCTCACCCTGGAGGGGGGAGGTGGAAACGCGATCTTTCATACGTCTCTGTCGTTCCGCCCGATTTCGCTGGTTTCAGACGGGAGAAGCCCCATGGCCGCAGCCTATGACAATGACAATGTGTTCGCCAAAATCCTGCGCGGGGAGATTCCGGCGCATAAGGTCTATGAGGACGATGTGGCGCTGGCGATCATGGACATCATGCCGCGCGCCGAGGGCCATGTGCTGGTGATCCCCAAGGTTCCGGCGCGCAATCTCCTGGACATCGACCCGGCCGCGCTCGCAGCGCTCATTCCCCGCGTTCAGCATGTCGCCAAGGCGGCCAAGGACGCCTTCGGCGCCGACGGCCTCACCCTGCAGCAGTTCAATGAGAGCGCCGGCGGACAGGTGATCTTTCACCTCCATTTCCATATTCTGCCGCGCTTCGAGGGCGTCGCGCTGCGGCCGCCGGGAACCATGGCCGATGGCGAGAAGCTGAAGGCGCAGGCGGAGAAGATCAGAGCCGCGCTCGGCCCGTTTGTGGGCTGAGCGTCGCCCGCTTCAAGCGCGCCCGAATATTTTCCGCAGCTCTGTCTTGGCCCTCTCCAAAATGCGGCGGCGCTCCGCCGGCAGACCGCGTCCGGCGCGATTGATGTAGAAGGTCAGCATGGACATTGCGGAGCGAAAGGGCGCGCTCTTGCGACGCTCGCTGTTTTCCGCCGAGCGCTTCAGCGAGCGCGCTATGGCGCGGGGATCGTCCTGCGTGAATACGTCGGGCTCGAGGTCCAGCGCATTGCTCTTGCGCCCGACCTCGGCCGACCAATAGGCGGATTTGCTTTTCTCGCCGCTCAGGCGGCGCGCGCGCTCTGGCAATGGTGACCGCCGGGCTGGGAAACGCCGCGCAATGTCGCGCCGCTGAGGCCGGCGTCGCGATCCATCGCGAGATCGGCGAGCGAGACGATGCCGACGAGGCGCTTGCCGCGATCGAGCACGGGCAACCGGCGCAGCTGCTGCTCGGCCATGTTCTGCGCGACATCCTCGACGTCGTGATCCTCATAGCAATAGCGAACGTCTCTGGTCATGACGTCGCGAATCTTCGTCTCCGCGCCCTTGCCGGCCGCGATGGCGCGCAAGGCGATGTCGCGATCGCTGATCATGCCGACGAGACGATCGTTCTCGCCGACCGGCAACAGGCCGATGTCGAGATCGGCCATGCGTTTGGCCGCGTCGCAGATCGTCTGATCGGGCTCGACGAGACAGACCTCGCGCGTCATGATGTCCTTGATCTTCATCATTCGACTCCGTGTTTGCCTTGGAAAACTTGCGGGGCCGGCGAAGGTTCCGCGCCTTTCAGCGCGCGAGCAGCGCGACCGCGAGGCCGCCGGCGAGCGCGAGCGCGGAAGCTGCGGCGACACGAAAGCCGAGGCCGGCGCCGCCGATCCACCATGTCAGCGCCGCCTTGGAGAGCGTGTTGACGGCGACCGCGAGGCCGATCGACGCCGCAGCGACATCGAGCGTGAGCGTCGCGCGATCGAGCCGCGCGACGGACAAAGTTATGGCGTCGACGTCGACGACGCCCGAGATCGCCGCGACCGCGAGCGCGCCCGCCTCGCCCGCCATTCGGGTCGCGAGACGCGCCACGATCGCGACCACGGTGAGGAGCGCGCCGAATTGAAGCACGACGCCGAGATCGAGAGGGTTCTTCGACGCATGGCTCACATCTGTCGAAGAGGCGACCGCGCGGCGCATGAACAAAAGCGCGAAGGCGAGCATGACGGCGCCGCCTGCCGCGAAGGGCGCCGCGAGAACGCCGAGGAGCTCGATATCGATCAGCGCGACAACAGCGAGCACGCGCAGCGCCATTGTGGCGTTGGCGAATAACGCGCCGGCGGCGAAGAGCGGCGCGCCTTCGCTCTGCTCGCGCAAGAGGCGCGCCATCGTCATCGTCGCGGCGGTGGAGGAGACGAGGCCGCCGGCAATTCCGGTCAGCGCCACGCCGCCGACGCCGCCCGCCGCCTTCATGGCCACATAGCCGAGGAAGTTGATGACCGCTATCAGCACGGTCAGCAGCCAGATCTCGTGCGGATTGACCGTCTTCCACGGATCGACGGCGCGGTCCGGCAGCAGCGGCAGCAGAATGACCGTCATGGCGGCGAGCGTCAGGCCGGAGCGCAGCTCCTCCCAGCTCAGGCGCCGCAGCCAGCCATGGCTCGCGGATTTCAGCGCCAGCAATCCCGCAGTGGCGACGCCCGCCGCGGCCGCGGCCTCGACATCGCCGACGACGGCGAAAGCGCCGAGCGCGAAAGCCAGCATAGCGGCGACCACTGTGGTCGCGCCGAAGGTCTCGTCATGGACGATCTCGCGATAGCGAAACAGGACGATCGCGCCGGCGAACGCCACGAAGGCGAGGCCGAGCGACACCGCGCCGCCTATGCCGGTCTGATTGCAGATGGCGCCCCAGACGGCGCCGAGGAGGGCCGCCAGCGCATGGGTACGAAAGCCCGCGGCGCGCTCGCCCTCCTCGTCCTCGCGCGCCTGCCAGCCGCGCTCGAGGCCGATCAAAAGGCCGATCGCCAGAGCCACCGTCAGGCGGCGGAACAATTCGGTCGTCTCCATGCGCCGGCCTTCCCGAATAGTGGAACTTCACAATTATACTCGCGCTCCGGCAAACATGCGCAGCGCCGCCGGCGAGACGCCTTGTCGCAGATCGAAATAGCCCGCCCAAGGATCGGCGCGTAGCGCGGCGAGGCGACGCTCCACCTTGTCGAGGCAATAAAAATCGGCGCGCTCGATGCGGCCGAGCTCGTCCCAGGAGACTGGCGTCGCCACGGAAGGCGTCTCCCGCGCGCGCGGCGAGAAAGGCGCCACCGCGCTCGCGCCGCGATCATTACGCCGATAGTCTATATAGATGCGGCCATGGCGCCGCGCCTTGGTCGCTATTGCGGTGAAGCGGGCCGGATCATCCGCCGCGAGACGGCCGGCGACGCCTCTGGCGAAACCGGTGAAGGTCGGCCAGTCGAGCGCGTCATCCAGCGGCGCGACGACATGCAGCCCCTTGCCGCCGGTGAGCAGCGCGAAGCTCGCGAGCCCCGCCGCCTCCAGCAGAGCGCGGAAATCGCGCGCGGCGCGCTTGACCTCCTCGAAGGTCACGGATGGATCGGGATCGAGATCGAAGACGAGACGATCGGGACGTTCCAGCGCATCGAAGCGCACGCCCCAAATATGCAGCTCCAGCGCATCCATCTGCGCCGCGCCTTCGAGGCCCGAGAGATCGTCGAGGAAGAGGAATTCTTCCCATTCGCCGTCGCTCCCGGCGATGGGCGCGGCTTTGAGTCCCGCGGGCAGGCCGCGCCGATGATGGCGCTGGAAGAAGCAGCCATGCGCCGCGCCATTGGGACAGCGCAGCAACGACAGCGGCCGCCCGGCGATATGCGGCAGAGCGAAAGGCGCGACCCGGCGCCAATAATCGACCAGCCTCTGCTTGGTGACATGCAGAGCGGCCGGGTAGAGCGGCTTGTCCGGGTTGGTGAGGCGGATCATCGCTGGCCTCGCTTCGGCTCGCGAGGCGTTGGGATGGAGGCTCCCTCATCCTGAGGAGCGGCCGCAGGCCGCGTCTCGAAGGACGAGGGAGCCTTCATGCGCTGGCTGCTGGATCTCGCCCTCGTGCTTCGAGACGGTCGCTTCGCGACCTCCTCAGCATGAGGGCGAGGATTGCAGGACGTTGGAGAACTCACCTCACTCGCCGGCTTGTCCTCGCGCAGGCCGATGAAGGTCGGATGACGCAGCACTCCCTCCTTGGTGCGCTCCGTATAATCGATCTCGACGACGAGCCGCGGCGCCACATAGCGCGCATGACGCGCGATTTCCGCCGGAACGGCGGCGAAAGGCGAGGTCTTGCGCGCATGCGCCCGCAGAGCGGCGCCGATCTGCGCAAGATCGCGATCGGAAAAGCCGGCGCCGACGCGGCCGCGATAGCGCAATTCGCCATCGACGAATTCGCCGAGCAGCAGAGAGGCGAAGTCGCGGCCCTTCTTCGTCGAAGGACGATAGCCGCCGACGACGAACTCATCGCGGCCGAGACATTTGACCTTTATCCAGGCGCGCGTGCGCCGCGAGAGATAGGGCCGATCGACGCGCTTGGAGACGACGCCCTCGAGCCCCATGCGTCGGCATTCCGCGAGAAAACGCGCGCCGGCGCCGATCACATGGCCGCTGTAGCGTATCGCCGCCGGCGGCTCGGCGAGCAGCGCAGCAAGACGATTCTTGCGCTCGAGCAAAGACTCATTGGAAACATCCTCGCCATCGAGCTCCAGCAGATCGAAGGCGTAGAAGACGAGCGCCCGCGGACGCTTCTCCAGCATCTTCTGCAGCAGGCCGAAATCGCTGCGGCCGCTCTCCTCCAGCGCGACGATCTCGCCATCGATGAGCGCGCTTTTCATCGGCAATTGCGCGGCGGCCTCGGCGATGCCCGAAAATTTCGCCGTCCAATCGAGGCCGGAGCGCGTGTAGACGCGGCACTTGCCGCCCGCTGTCGCGACGAGCGCGCGATAGCCGTCGAATTTGATCTCATGCAGCCAGTCCTCGCCGGCAGGCGGCTCGGCGGCCGGCGTCGCGAGCTGCGGCGCACGAAATTTCGGCAAGCGCGGCGCACGGGTTTCGCCATCGGCGATCTCCGCGAAGCTGCGGCCCGTCGTCACGCTGCGCGTCCATTCGCGCGTCGGATCGAGATCGGCGTCGGCCTGCCCATCCTTCATTTTGACGAGAAGCCAATTTTCTTTGAGCTCTTTCCCCCGGCGCGGCACTCGCACCAGCGCGAAGCCGCCTCTCAGCCGCTCGCCTTCCAGAATGAGCTCGAGACGCCCATCCGCCAGGCCGCGATGCGGATCGCCCTTGGGCGTCCAGCGGCCGCGGTCCCACAGCATCACCTCGCCGCCGCCATATTCGCCTTTGGGGATGGTTCCCTCGAAGCTCCCATAATCGAGCGGATGATCCTCCGTGCGCACGGCGAGACGCTTCTCGCTCGGGTCGAGGCTGGGGCCGCGCGTGACGGCCCAGCTCTTCAGCACGCCGTCCAGCTCGAGGCGCAGATCGTAATGCAGCCGGCGCGCGCGATGCTTCTGCACGACATAGGCGCCCTGCCCTTGCGCCCGTGCGGCGCCTTCCGGCTCGGCCGTGCGGTGAAAATCGCGCTTGGCGCGATAGGCGACGAGCCGCTCGTCCTTCGCTGCGAGCGGCCTCGCGCGGGGAGAAGCGCGATGAGCCGATGACGAGCGCGCGGATGGACCCAATTTGCGCTCCTCTCGCGGTCACGCGCGCTTCTTCACCGGCCCCGTCTTCGCCGCAGCCTTGGCTGACGCCGTCTTCGCCGGACTCGCCTTTTTCGCCGGCTCGGCGGCGCGCGCCTTGCCGTGTACGGGTTGCGGCGCGCTCTCGCCGACGCTGCGCTTCAGCGCCTCGATGAGATCGATCACCTTGCCGGGGCCGCGACGCTCCTCCTCGCCAGTGGTGACGATCGCCTGGCCTTCGCGCTTGCGCTCGACGAGATCGCGCAACGCTTCGGCGTAGGAATCCTTGAACGCCTTGGGATCGAAAGGCGCGCTCTTGCGCTCGATCAGCTCGGACGCCAGCGCCACCATCTCGGCGTCGCTGTCGCCTTCGCCGATCTCGGCGAAATAAGGCTCATAGGAGCGGAGCTCATTGGCGTAGCGCAAGGTCTCGACGAGCAGCCCCTTGCCGAGCGGCGTCACCGCGACAATGCTCTCGCGCCCGCGCATGGTGAGCCGGCCGATGCCGATCTTGCCGGCGCGGCGCAGCGCCTCGCGGATCACCGCATAGCCTTCGGTCGAGACATCGCCCTCCGGGGCGAGATAATAGGGCCGGTCGAAATAGCGCGGATCGATCTCCTCGCGCCCGACGAATTGCACCAGCTCGATCGCTTTGCCGCTGTCGAGCTTGATCTCGTCGAGCTCGTCCGGCTCCAGCACGACATAGGAATCGTCGCCGATCTCGAAGCCTTTGACGATATCGGCGGAGTCGATCGGGCCGACGCCGGGCACGACCTTCTCATAGCGCACGCGCTTGCCCGAGGGCTTGTGGATCTGATGCAGCGTCGTCGCCTGGGCGCTCGATGTCGCCGCATAGAGCTCGACGCCGATGGAGACGAGCGAAAGCCGCAGATAGCCTTGCCAATAAGCGCGCGCGCGTGGAGCCATGAGGTGAGACCCTTTGCTGTTCGCGCTCTATCTAGCGCCGCGGCGCGCGCGGACGATGGCGGCGTTGAGTTCGCCGCCATAGATGAAGATGACGCCCGAGAAATAGAGGAAGACGAGCGCGATCATCGCCGAGGCGAGGCCCGCATAGGTCAGCGCATAGCGGTCCGAGAAGGCGGCGAGATAGCGGCCGAAGGCGGCGCCGGCGACGAGCCACAGCAGCAGTGTCGCCAGCACGCCGGGGAGTATGTCGAGAAAGCGCCGCCGCCCCGCCGGCAGCCAGGCGTGAACGGACAGCAGCGTCAGCGCCAAAATCAAAGTGGCCACGCCATAGCGCGCGAGCGTCACCATCGTCTCGAAAGGCGCGAACCAGTCGAAATAGCGCGCAGCGGCGTCAGTGATGAGCGGGCCGAGCACGACCAGCACCGAGAGCGCCAGCAGCGCCGCCGCGCTGCCGATCACATAGAAGATCGACTCGAGCCGCAGCAGCCACCAGCTGCGCGATTCCGGTGTTTCATAGGCGCGATTGAGGCCGATGCGCAGGCTCTCGAGGCCGCTGGAGGCGAAATAGACGGCAAAGAGCGCGCCGAAGGTGAGATTGCCGACCTGCGGCTCCGTCGCGACGCGCCGGATCTCTCGCGCGATCGGCTCGGCCACCTCCGGCGGCCAGGCGTCGAGCAGCAGACGGCCCGCCTCGTCCGCGAGGCTCTTCGAGCCGAGCAGGCCGGCGAAGGCCGTGACCACGATGAGAAAGGGAAACAGCGACATCAATGTCGAGAGCGCGATATGGCTCGCTATGGCGAAGCCGTCGCGATCGACGAAATGCAGGAAAGCGTCCAGCGGAATGCGTAGCGGCGCGGGCAATCGTTCCGCCCATGGCGCGAGCGACCCGAGAGCGCGCCGGAAGACTGCTTTGTCGACCTCGTCCAATCTCGGCTCCCACGCTCGCCGGCAAGCGATAGTCGAGCATATAGAGCCATAGGACGTCGGCAACTTTCGTCATCCGGCGACGTTGAAGAGAAGCGGCGGCGACGCTCCGGCGCCGTCGCCGGCTGCCTCAGACGCCGCGCCGCAGCACGCCACCGACGAGGGCGATGATGAAGAGCACCACCGCCACCCAGAACAATATGCGCGCGGCGTCGATCGCCGTGCCGGCGACGCCGCCGAAGCCGAAGAAGGCCGCAATCAGCGCGACCACGAGAAAGACGACGGCCCAGCGCAGAAGATCGCTCATCTCTGTCTCCTCCCATAGAGGATGGATGAGGGATAACGTCGGCGCGCCCAACGGGTTTCGCGCGAGAGGAGGCGGAAATGAGCTTGGGGACCAGAGCGGGAACGGGCGCGCTCCCGCGCGCCGACGGCGAGCGTAGCTTCACCATCAATTTCGGCCCTGTGCATCCGGCCGCGCATGGCGTGCTGCGCCTGGTGCTGGAGCTCGACGGAGAGGTCGTCTCCCATGTCGACCCGCATGTCGGCTTCCTGCATCGCGGCACGGAGAAGCTCATCGAGGACAAGAGCTATCTGCAGGCCCTGCCCTATTTCGACAGGCTCGATTATGTCGCGCCGATCAATCAGGAGCACGCCTTCTGCCTCGCCGCGGAACGGCTGCTCGGCCTCGCGGTTCCCAGACGCGCGCAGCTCATTCGCGTGCTCTATTGCGAGATCGGGCGGCTGCTCTCGCATCTGCTCAACATCACCACGCAGGCCTCCGATTGCGGCGCGCTGACGCCCAATCTCTGGGGCTTCGAGGAGCGCGAGAAGCTGATGGTCTTCTATGAGCGCGCCTCCGGCGCGCGGATGCACGCCTGCTATTTCCGTATCGGCGGCGTGCATCAGGACCTGCCCGCCGCGCTGCTCGACGATATCGAAGCGTTTTGCGATCCATTCCTGAAAGTCTGCGACGATCTCGAAGGATTGCTCACCGATAATCGCGTCTTCAAGCAGCGCAACGCCGACATCGCCGCCGTATCGCTGGAGGAGGCCTGGGGCCTCGGCTTCTCCGGCGTGTTTGTGCGGGCCTGCGGCGCGCAATGGGATTTGCGCAAGGCGCAGCCCTACGAATGCTACGAGGAGCTGGATTTCGACATTCCCGTCGGGCGTCACGGCGATTGCTACGACCGCTATTGCGTGCGCATGGCCGAGATGCGCCAATCGACGCATCTGATGCGCCAATGCGTCGCTTTGCTGCGCAGGCCGGAAGGCCGTACGCCGATCGCCGTCGACGACCATAAGGTGACGCCCCCCAAACGCAGCGTGATGAAACGCTCGATGGAGGCGACGATCGAGCATTTCAAGCTGTTCAGCGAAGGGATTCACGTTCCGCCCGGCGAGGTCTACGCCGCCGTGGAGGCGCCCAAGGGCGAGTTCGGCGTCTATCTCGTCGCCGACGGATCGAATCGTCCCTATCGCTGCAAGATTCGCGCGCCTTCCTTCGCCCATCTGGCGGCGGCCGACCGGCTCTCGACCGGCCATATGCTGGCC
This sequence comes from Methylosinus sp. RM1, assembly GCF_011378635.1. NCBI lineage: Bacteria > Pseudomonadati > Pseudomonadota > Alphaproteobacteria > Hyphomicrobiales > Methylocystaceae > Methylosinus > Methylosinus sp. RM1. The sequence goes on along the minus strand of NZ_WOVC01000028.1, from coordinate 12,280 downwards.
GATGTCGCAGCCATCGTCGGCTCGATGGATATCGTCTTCGGAGAGATCGACCGCTGAAAAAGGAGAAGCCGACATGCCGACGACGCTCGCGGAAAAGACCTGCACGCCCTGCCGCGGCGGCGTTCCGCCGCTCGACCGCGCAAAGGCCGAGGCTCTGCTCGCCGAAGCGCCCGATTGGTCGCTGATGGACGAAGCGCGGCGCATAGAACGCGGCTTTCGCTTCGGCAATTTCCGCGAGGCGGCGGAATTCGTGCGCCAGATCGGCGAATTGGCCGAGGCGGAAGGCCATCACCCGGATATCGCCTTCGGCTGGGGCTATGCGACCGTCTCGCTGCAAACGAAGAAAATCCGCGGCCTGCACGAGAACGACGTCATAATGGCGACGAAGATCGACCGCATCTTCTCGCGCTGGCGAGGCCTGCCTGCAGGGCGCATGTGAGGCCGACCCGTCCCTTGCGCCGGCTTTTCAAAAGCCGCCCGCTCTAGTACATGTCCGTGTCGCGGTCCCGGTAGCTCAGCAGGATAGAGCAACGGTTTCCTAAACCGTAGGTCAGGGGTTCGAATCCCTTCCGGGACGCCACTTCGCAACTGTCCGGACCGCGTCGCCTCGAAACCTCCGCTCGGCGGGGCCGCCGCCGGTCCGCGGCGAGTGTTGCGCCGCCGCACGCGTTCCTCGCCGAACAAATCGCGCCTATTCGTCTCTCGTTAGCCCGGTTTTCGTGCGAGCGCCGGCTTCCCTCGGAATTTTTCGTTTGCGCTGCGGGATGCATCTGCCATAAAAATCGCGGGCGTCCATAGCGAGCTCGTGGGTGGACCTCGGCTCCGAGCGGGGATTTTTGCAAATGGCCGACGCGCGCAGAGTTTGGGTCGCCGGGCACAAAGGCATGGTCGGCTCCGCCGTGACGAGATGTCTCGAGGCGCGGGGCGAATCCGTATTGAAGGTCGATCGCTCCGTGGTCGACCTCCGCAATCAGATTGCAGTCGAGGTCTGGCTGAAGCAAAACCGGCCCGACGCTATCGTATTCGCCGCTGCGAAAGTCGGCGGCATCTACGCCAATGACACTTATCCGGCCGATTTCATCTACGACAACCTCGCCATCGAGACCAATATCATTCACTCCGCTCATGCAGCCGGCGTAAATCGTCTCGTTTTCCTCGGTTCCTCCTGCATCTATCCGAAATTCGCGCCGCAGCCGATCACGGAGGGCGCCCTGCTGACCGGGCCGCTGGAGCCGACCAATGAATGGTATGCGATCGCCAAAATCGCGGGCATCAAGCTCTGTCAGGCCTATCGCAAGCAATATGGCCGCAGCTACATCTCGGTGATGCCCTGCAATCTCTACGGCCCGAACGACAATTTCGATTTGCAGACGAGCCATGTGCTGCCGGCCCTCATCCGCAAATTTCACGAAGCCAGGGAGGCCGGCCGCGACGAGGTGGTTGTTTGGGGCACGGGAACGCCGCTGCGCGAATTTCTGCATGTCGACGATCTCGCGCGCGGCGTCGTGTTCTGCCTCGATAATTATGACGGCTATGAGCACATCAATTGTGGCGCGGGCTCCGAGGTCACGATCCGCGAGCTCGCCGAGACGGTGCAGCGCGTCGTCGGATTTTCCGGCCGGCTCGTGTTCGACACGACCAAGCCGGATGGCACGCCGCGCAAATTGATGGATTCGAGCCGGCTTCGCGATCTCGGATGGACGCCGCAGATTTCCCTCGACGAGGGAATCGCCGATGCTTATCGATGCTTCCTCGCCAAGGAGAAAGCCGAGCGGGCGCCGGTCCTCGAGCCCGTCGGCTGACGCTCCGAGATTTCGAGAGCAATGGTCGCACTCGAACGAGACGGCGCGCACGCGATTTGGCGCGCGGCCGATGTTGCGAACTGATCCGCGATCGCGATGCGACGGCTCCGAGCTGACACGAAAATGAGGCCACGTCCCGAATTTTCGCAGTGATCGGACGCTGGGCAGCGTCCGATCCGACCCTCGAGAGAAAGGAAGCAACAGGCTCTCCTCGCCCTTCGCCGGAGGGGCCCGAGCTTTTTGTCGAGAACGAGTTGACTAGATGAAATATCGCTATATTGGTTGGAAAAGTCAACGATTTGAGGCCTGCGTGTCGATCGCCGAATCAGCCAAGAATCTCGTCCGATCGATGAACCTCGGCAAGCTCTTCGGACGTTTTCCCCGCCGTTTCGACATCGTTCCCCTCATCGACCTAGAGACGACAGCGAATGCGGTCGGCGAGTGGGAGGTCACCGGCGGCGATCCTCAATTCGACCTCGCAGGCTTCGGCGTCATTCCGCTCCCCGCCGGCCCTTATGCGATTCGGTCGGTCGGCGGCGCAGCGCTCGACCAGCTCCGAGAGGCCAGCATCTACATCGACACCGGGTCGGGATTTTCCGAGGACGCGCGTCAACGCATTCGCTTTTTCGAAGAGCCCGACGGCGGATTCACCGCCTATTGCCGCTTCGCCGCGCCGGTCATGCGCATTCGCTTCGATCCGGCCGACGGCTCGCGGCCCGTTTTCTCGCTTCTGCAGCTCGAATTCGAGCCGACCTCCGCTCAGGAGCAGGCCGCGCGGCTTCGGCGCGAAAGCGAAGGGCGCATTCGCCTGCTCATGAATTTGGTGCGCCTGCTCCCGGAAACCGAAGGGGCCGGCGGCGCCGGCCGCGTATGCAAGGCCTATCTCGCGCATCTGCCGGACTTCGTCACGCTGCGCGTCGCCGTCCCGCCCTATCACGCCGATCTCGCGCAGCGCTATCCAAAGGCCGAATTCGTCGTCGTCACCGCCGACGACACTGCGCAAATGACGCAGCATCTCGACTGGTGCGACTGCTATTTCGACCCGCTGAACGCGCTGCGTCCGACCTATATTCCCAAGCATGTGCCAGTGCTCGGTTGCGTTCTCGATCTGCAGCACATGCATCATCCGACATTCTTCTCCGATACAGAGAATGCGATGCGTCTGCGCGAATACGGCTATGTGTTCGATCGCGCCGATCTTCTCGTCGCCATCTCCGAATTCGAGAAACGCAACTTCGAGAGATTTTACGGCGTCGACGGCATTCACGTGGCTCACCTCAGCGGCTTCATGGCCGAGGACGCCGGCCTGTCGCGAGACGACATCGCCGCCGCACGCGCCCAGAGCTGCGACGCCGGTCGCTATCTCATTTATCCGGCCGTGCCTTGGGTTCACAAGAACCACGAGATATTATTGCAGGCCATCGCCCTGCTCCGCCGACGAGGCCTCGACGTTCCGATCATGCTGACCAACACGGGCGCGAAGAAAGATCGCGTCGCGGAGCTGAAGGCCGTGGCCGCGCAGCTCGACGTCTCGGACCTCGTGCGGACCGAGTCCTTCCTCCCAGAATCGACGCTGCTCCATTATTTCGTCCATAGCGCCGGCCTCGTATTTCCATCGCTGTATGAAGGTTTCGGCATCCCCCTCGTCGATGCCATGAAGCTCGGCGTTCCGATTTTGACGGGGACATCCTCTGCGATCCGGGAAATCTGCGGCGACGCTTGCGCCTATTTCGAGAATGAACGCAACGCAATCGCCGTCGCCGACGACATAGAGCGCTTCTGGCTCGACGAGGACCGCCGCCGCGCGCTCGCCGAAAAAGGCTTTGTGCAAGGCGAAAATTTCTCGTCGCGAAAAATGGGCGAGCAATTGACGAAGGCCATAGAGAGTCTCGTCGAACGCAAGAAGCGCGACGCCGCCGCCGATGCGCCCACGTTTCGACGCGAGAAGCGTCCAGCGATCATCGAGCGTCTCGCCGTATTCGCGCTCTATCTCGCGCCGCTCGACGCGGACGAGACCGCGACTTTGCGCGAGATCGAGGATATAAATCGCTATCATGCGCATCTCTTCGGCGCGCAGGCCCAGGTGACCGTCGGCGTCGACATCTCCCTGCTACGCGACGAAACACTGCGATCCCTATTCACGAAAGCGCGTCGACTGATCGTTTTCGACTCGTCCAAGCCCCGAGCGCGCGAGCTCGCGACGCGCGAGTTCAGCCATCGCTACAATGACGCGCTCTATCAGCTCGTCACCACTCTGCCTCAAAGCGATTCCCTTTATCGGGCCAATATCATGGACGCGCTTTTGATGGGTCTCGATCTCAATCCGACGGCGACGCACGGCGAGCTCGATGTCGGCGCCGCCAACATCACGCTCGACCCGCCGCCGACGGAAATCGAGGGCGTCCTGCGATATGAGACGCGGCGCAGAAGCGGCTATGCGGTGGTCGATGCGGTGATCCGCCGCGGCGGGCCGCTCAGCGATCTATACAATGGCGACATCGCCTATCTCAGCGCCTTTTGCACGCGGGGGACGCGTCTGCGCTTTCCCGGCCGCGTCTCTCCCCCTGACGATTCTCGAGCCGGTCACTGACAATGAGAATGGCAGATATCTTCCTTGGGCGCGATCGTGCGAATGTCGAAGGCAAAGCGCCTCCGACATCGGAGAGGCTACGCGGGAAGCCGGCCGCCCCGCAGAAAAAGGAGCATATCTACCCGATCGTGGGCGTGGTGACGCCGGTCCGCAATCGGCGCGACTGGACGCTCGGCTTCGCGCAGAGCATGAGAAAACAGAATTATCCTTTTTTTCGGCTCTACATCGTCGATTCGGGCTCGACCGACGGCACGCCGCAGGCGCTCCGCGCGCTCGGCGCGAGCGAGATCACCGTCATCGACGACCCCGATTGGCACTATTGGACCGCGGCGACGAATTCCGGCGTCGTGGCCGCGCTGAAGGACGGCTGCGACTATATTCTCACGCTCAATGACGACGCCATTCTTCCCGACGATTTCATCGCCAATATCGTCGAGGGCGCGCTCGAGAGCGACGCCCCCATCGTCGGCAGCGTGATCTCCTTCGCCAATGATCCCGGCCGGCTCTGGGGAGTCGGCGCCTATAATGATTGGGAGAACGGCGCCTTCGTGCAGACCGGGCTCGCCAATCTCTATGAGGATGCGCTCGACGCGAAGACGCGAATCGGCGCCGATATGATCGCGGTCGACTATCTGTGCGGCAATGGCACGCTCGTCCATAAATCCGTCTTCGAGAAGATCGGCCTCTACGAGCAGCGCAACGCGCCGCATTATCATGCGGACAGCGAATTCACCATGCGCGCCGAAAAGGCCGGCCTCCCGCGCCTCGTCGCCCTTCGCGCACGGCTCTATAATCGCTTCACGCTCGACGCCGACGGCCCCTTCTCGAAGAAGAATATGAAATTCTTCTCTCTGCGCTCGGCCAATTTCGTGCGCCCGATCCTGCATATTCTGAACGAATATTGCCCGGCGGAACATCGCACGCGCGCCTTCGTTTTCTATTATGGCCGCTATTTGTCGCTCTTCGACGCGCGCGCGCGATCCAAGCTCCTGCGCGCCGTCAAATTCATGACATTGTCGAGCGCCGAGCGGCGCGCTTTCGCGCCGCGCCTCGTGCCGCCCGCCGATCCCGCCTTTCTCGCCTGCGACGATCTCGAAATTCTTCTGTCTCTGCCGGCGCTCGAATTCGTCCTGCTCGCTTATGCCTATCTGCTTCAGCGCAGCTGCTCCGACAATGAGTTGCACAGCTATGCCCATGCGATCGGCGCCAGAAAGTCGCGCGAAGCGGCCATCGTCGAATTCGTCGGGTCGGGAGAATATCGCAGCCGCCCGCGTCCGCTGGTCGCGGAGCTCGATGTCGCGCTTTCCGCGCCACGTTTCGGCGAAAAGAAAATCGACGCCGCGCTGGATATGTCGGATTCGCAATTCACGCTGGCCTGCCTGTTGGCGGCGCGAGGTCGCGCGCCCTCGCGCGACGAATTTCTCAAAGCGCGACGCCTCGTCGCGACGCGGGGACGCGCCGCCCTCGTCGACGAGCCGAGCGATTCCCGCGCCCTGGCGTCGCCGACCTTGCAGGCTTTGTCGGAGACGGTCGCGAGACGTGTGGCGGCGCCGGCGCGAGACGACGCGGTCCACGTCTATGTCAATATCGACGTGCTCTGCATGGCGATCGTCGATCCGAAAGCGAGAACCGGCGTTCATCGCTATGCGAAGAATGTCGTGAACGAGATGCTCGACGATTCCCGCGTGACGCTGCGCGTCTTCCATTCGCCGTCGCTGCGGCGCGAATGGAGCCGACTGGTCGAGGCGGAGCCCGTCTGGCTCGAGCGCGAGGCTCACGCCGAAGACCCGATCCCGGCGCGCGCCGTCGTGCTGTTCCCCTATTTCCCGATCGAAGCCGCGCCGGCGCGCTTCGCCGCGCTGCCGCAATGCATAATGATGCATGATCTGTTTCCGCTGGAGCGGCCGGAATGGTTCAGCGCGGAGGCCGTTTCGACATTCCGGCGCCAGCTGCGTCAGCTCCTGACGGCGAGCCATATCTTCTGTAATTCACGCGCGACGCAACAGCAGCTGCAGAGCGCTCTGCCGACGCTGCGGGCCTCCTCGTCCGTCGCCTATCTCGCCGCCGACGGGAGCGGCCGGACGGGGCGGCGCGAGCTCCGCAAAATCGTCGATCTGCCGCGGAGCGCACGTTATTTTCTGTGCATCGGCACCATCGAGCCGCGCAAGAATCTGCTCAATGCGATCTCCGCCTTCGCGCTTCTGGCGAGCCGGCCGGAAGCGCGCGGCCTGCATATGCTGATCGTCGGCCAGGAAGGATGGAATGTCGACCTCGCCGACCTCCGCAAGGCCGCCTTCGATGCGACGAAGCGGATACATTTTCTCGGGCGTGTGCCGGACGCAGACCTCTGGACTCTCTACGAAGGCGCGATCTGCACCGTTTTTCCCTCGCTCGCCGAAGGGTTCGGCCTGCCTATACTCGAATCCTTCGCCTGCGGCGCGCCGGTCGTCACTTCTCGCGGCTCCAGCACGGAAGAGATCGGCGGCGACGCCGCTATACTCGTCGATCCGCTCGACCCATCCGAAATCGCCGCGGCGATTTTGCGTATCGCCACCGATACGACAGAGCGGCGGAGGCTGAAGATGGAAGCCCTCCGCCGCGCGCAGGATTTTTCCTGGGCGCTCTGCGCCGAAGCTCATATCGCGGAATTCGAGCGCCTGACGAAGAGATGAGACGAAAAAGCGCCCCCTAGAGAGGGGCGCTTCGCATTTCGTCACAGAGCCGCAAAAGGCGCGCGGATCACGCCGTCTGCTGGATCGCGGAGAGCTTCCAGGCCTCGGGCCCTTCTCCGGCCGGGCGGCGGAAGGTCCATACCTCGGTCGATTGCGTCGGCTGCGAGGCGTCGCCGGAAACGATCTTGCCGGTCGCGCGATCGATGAAGAGATCGATCAGCGCGAAGCGCATCGCCACAGTCGCATATTCGTCCTGGCCCTCGCGCCAGGCCTCGGAGAGATCGCCCTGCAGCAGCTTCACCTCCGAGATGCGGTTGATGACTCCTTCGCGCGCATTGGCGCGAATGTCGTCGGAGAAATAAGAGACCATCTCCGGCGTCGCAAGATCATGCAGCCGGCCGATATCCTCCTGACTATAGGCGGATTGGGCGTCGGAGAGCACGCGCTCGAAAGAGCTGAAATCCTCTGGACGCAGGCTCAAGGGCTCGCTGGCGGCGTGACGCGCCGCGGCCGCGCCGCCGCCGAGACCCGTCCCGCCGCCGGTGAAGGCGAAGGCGCCCGGACGCGAGCCGCCTCCCGCGCCGCCCATGGCTCCGGCGAAGCGACGGCCGGCGAACCATTGAAAGGCCAGCCGCGCCAGAACGACGATGATGGCGATCTGGACCAGAAGCCCGATGATCGAGGCGAGGCCGCCGAGCCCGCCCATCAGCCCGTTGCCGGAGAGGAGGCCGAACAGGCCAGCGCCGAGCAGGCCGCCGGCGAGGCCGCCGAGCAAGCCGCGTCCGAAGGCGCCGCCGGCCGGATTGGCGGCCGGGCGCTGCGGCGCGGCCGGCTGAGCCTGCGGCTGAGGCGCCGGTTGCGGAGCCACGCTGCGCTCCATGGGCGCAGCCGGTCGCGGCGCCGTAGTCGTCGCGGGCGGCGCCGTGAAGCTTCGCGAGCCGCGGCTTCCCGAACTCGCGCCGCCGCCCATTTTGGCCTCGGCGAGCGCCGGGGCGAAAGCAATGAGCGCGGCGAGCGCCAGGGCCGGCAGTGATTTGGCGTTCGATGTCCAAGTCGACATGACTATCCTCGAGCGGTTCGCCCAGAGATGAGGAATCACTCGGGCGCAATCTATATAGGAATGCTCCGGGCTCGCGGCAAAGGGCCGCGCGGCGGAAGCAGAACCGTTTTCGACGCTCATAAGGTCGCAAACTGTTCTAATTTTCCATTTAGACGATTCGATGCGAAGAGGGGGTCTCTAGCGCGTGACGCTGAAATTGGTCTTCGTCGCCGCCGTGGCGCGCAATCGCGTCATCGGCGCAAAGGAGCGGACGCCCTGGCGGCTCGCGAGCGATCTCGCGCGTTTTCGCGAGCTGACCTGGGGCAAGCCGCTGGTCATGGGGCGGCGGACGTTCGAATCGATCGGGCGCGCCCTGCCCGGCCGCGAAACCGTCGCTCTATCGCGCGATCCGGATTTTCGTCCCGAAGGCGCGCATGTGGCGCGCAGCCGCGCGGAAGCGCTGGCCCTCGCGACGCGGCTCGCCGAATCGATGCGAGCGCCGGAGGTCATCGTCGCCGGCGGCGCGCAGGTCTACTCGGCCTTTCTGCCGCAGGCCGATGTGATTCACCTCACCGAAGTGGCGCTGACGGTGGCCGGCGACGCATTGTTCCCAGCCCTCGATTCCGCCCAATGGCGCGAGACGCGGCGCGAGACGCCGCCCCGTCTGCCGGAGGACGAGGCGGATTTCCAATATCTGCGGCTCGAACGCAGGTGAAAGTGGAAGAGGGCGCAAACAGCTGTTGCAGGCCGGGGAACGTGAAGCTATAAACCGCCTCGACCAGCGGCGGCCGCTTCGCGGACGCCAGATCGGAGTGTAGCGCAGCCTGGTAGCGCACCTCGTTCGGGACGAGGGGGTCGGAGGTTCGAATCCTCTCACTCCGACCAAATTCATGAAAATTCGGCGTTTCGGGCTTCGGTTCCGTCGCTTGCGCATATCGGCGAGATCGCGTCGGTAGATCGATCCGAAAGGACGCCGCGAAGGCGGCGGCGAAGCTCTCGCTCCCACCTCCAGCCGGCTCGACAGCGCGGTGAAGCCGGCGGCGTCGCCTCCTCCTCGCTCACTCCTCCGCGCCGGCGCCGCCCGAGACAATGACGCCGAGCCATTCCACGAACCAGCTCGGCGGCCGCTCCGCCCAAAACCCCCGCCAGCGGAACAAATGCGCGTGGGAGAGCTCATATGTCAGCACGGGCGCGTACCATTGGCCTTGGCGTAATTATCGTAGGAGGCGTAGACGCCGATGATCGTCGTGCGCGCTAAGCTGCGCCCATGCGCTTCCGCGACGCCGCGCATCGCCTCCGGCAGCATTCGCCCGACGACGACGGAGCAGCCCTCGGCTCCCGGCTCGTGACGAACGGGCGAATCGGCGGTCGGCGCCGGCAGCCGTTTCGGATCGTTGAAAGCGGCCGACGCGAAACGCGACAGGCGCATGGCGAGGCCGACCAGAGCGACGAAGGAGACGAGCAAAGCAAAACGAGAAACATGTTGCACGATGAAAACCCGGCTGCGTCGCGACGCGTCCATACAGCGCCCGCGCGAGCCATGCCGAATGCCGGCGCCAAATAATATGCGCCGACACACATTCTGAAAAAAACGTCTCAGCGCGAGCCGATCGAGACCGGCGTCCAGCCCCCCGCCTCCATTTCCACCGCAAAAGAGACGCCCCGGGCGATGAGCTTGTTGCGGTTGGCGACGCCGGCCACCGGCGCGCGATCGGAGGTCGCGATCTCGGCGATGGGCGCGCCGGGGAGCGCCGTCTGCTCGGGCCGGGCCAGCCCGCTGAGCCGTCCGGCGACCGGCGCGCGCACCGGCTCTTCGCCGAGAAAACCCAAAATCTCCTCGGCGTCGATGCGATCCCCAATCGTCTTGCGCGCAGCGAACGTGCCCTCGCGAGCGGCGATCACATCCCAATAATCGAGCGCGAGGCGATCAGCGTCGCGGCGAGGCGGCGGCGCGTCGCCCGCCCTCAGCACTGCGCCCGGATCGAGCCCGTCGGTCGCGACGACGAGATCGCAATCGCTCCCGGCCACGAAGCCGGAGCCGACGCCGATCGTCAGCACGGCCAGATCGGCGAGCGCGCGCGGGGGCCGCTCGTCATGATCCGGCGCGGAGACGATGACGTCCCAGGGCCAACGCTCCACCACCTCGTCGAAAGGCCGCAGCAGAAGCGGCAGAAATTGCCGCGTCTGCATTCCGCAGAGAAATTCGCTCGGCCGATCGGCGCGGCGCGCCTCGACTCCGCCGAGCGCGGCGACGCCGTCGAACCAGGCGTCGGCATAGCACATGCGCCGCCGTAGACTCCGCGGCGGCCGCTCCTGATGAAGCACAGTCGCATAGCCTTCGCCGATCAGCCGTCTGGCGACCGCCGACGCCCTTTCCCCGACGCCGCAGACGAGCACGCAGAGCTCTTTGTTCATCGACCCTTCTCAGCCTCGATACGCACGCGACATATCGATAGGTATCAGAATTACATATTGCGGCGCAACCCGTCGTGCTGCGGCGCAATGCGGGCGCTCTCCCTCGCGCGATCACGAGAGATGCGAGACGCCGCGGCCTGCTGTATAGCAGAGCCTCCAGCGATCTTGCGCGCGCGAAATGACCCACACGCACAGCCTCACCATCCGCATCTATTACGAGGACACGGATTTTTCCGGCCTCGTCTATCACGCCTCCTATCTGCGTTTCATGGAGCGCGGCCGCACGGAGCTTTTGCGCGATCTCGGCCTCGGCCAGCGCGAGCTTCTCCAGGCGCAGGGCGGATTGTTCTTCGTCGTGCGCGCCATGACCATCGACTTTCGAAAGCCCGCGCAAATGGACGATCTCCTCATCGTAGAGACGGTCGTTCGCGAAGTGTCGGGCGCGTCTTTCGATCTCGATCAGCGCGTCATGCGCGGCGGGGAGTTGCTCGTCGGCGCGCAAGTGAAGATCGCGGCCGTGGAAGGCGGCCGGCCACAGAGGCTTCCGGCGGAAGTGCGTAAGAAATTCGCCGCAGTCGCCACGCCCCGGTAGTCAGTTTGGAATTTTGCCTATCGGGATGATCTCAACGCTATATTCGCCAAGCATTTTTTCTGAGTCGCCGATGACGATCGATGAACAGCGCTTCTCGTGAAATTCGTAGGTCGTGTGGACGAATTGTATCAAGCAAAGGCCAGCGGCGAAACTGACGATCGATCTGAAGTTTCGTTCCGTCTTTTCGCATCGTAGGGCGACCCTTTTGAATCGCTTGAGCCGGCCGAAGCCTTGTTCGATGCGAGCGCGAGCTTTGTAGAGGGCCTTGGCGAAGAACTTGGGCCGCTCCTTTTCGTTGGCCTTGTGCGGGATCACGGGAGCGATGCCCCGCTTCCTCGCCGCCTCGCGGTTCGCCTTGCTGGCATAGCCTTTGTCGCACACGACGGCGCGAGGCTTCATATCGGGTCCGATATCGAGCAGGGTTTCGAAGTGGCGCGTGTCGGAAGCCTCGCCGCCGGTCAGGTCGAAGCCGATGATCGTTCCCGAGGCATCGGCTTTCGCGTGGATTTTCGTCGTGAAACCGCCGCGCGAGCGCCCGAGCGCTTGCCCCTCTTGCCCCCTTTTGCGCCAGCGGCGGAGACGTGAGCGCGCACGATCGTCGAGTCGAACATTTGGATGAGATGGGCGGAAGCGCTCATCGACGCGAGCGTGTCGAAGAACGCCTCGAACACGCCGGCCTTGCTCAGGCGATCGAACCGCTTCCAGACGCTGTTCCAGTGACCGAACCGCTCCGGCAACGCGCGCCATCGCACGTTCTCGACCGTGAAGAAATGCAGCGCCTCCAGGAATAGTCGGTCGTCCTCGGCTTTGCGTCCTCGACGAGGAAGGCAGGCCCGAAACACGGCGAGCACATGCGCCCAGTCCTCTTCATCCATCCGCGTCGACATGATTTCCGGCCTCCGAATCGGTCGGAGGTCTATGAATCACACCGGATTCACGCTGGGAATCGTGAAAATTCGACCGCTCTTAATTCGTCCACACGACCTAGCATTACAGTTGCTTTTTGAGATGGGCTCGCCTTGCTTCGGCTTGGTGCGCTCGTCGCCATAACGACCATGCGATGACGAACTCGGGGCGAATGCGTTTTCGTGCGAGGCGCGTGGCGATGCGTCGGATTTCCTGCATCGACCAGCGGATCAGTTCGCCGTCGACGACGGTCGCGCAGTTTTT
>NZ_WOVC01000027.1:0-48838 GCF_011378635.1 Methylosinus sp. RM1 | reverse complement strand
CGCATCGACGAGCTGATGCCCTGGGCCTTCAAATCCTCGTCGCCGACGCCGGCCGCCTGATCGCTTGCCCGCACGCTGAACCAATCGCTGGCAAAGCTTTGCGCCAAAGGCGTGCAATGCCTTGTCGCAACGAATTGCAAGCTGCTCTTCCATTCCAGCGGCAATGGGACGGAAACGGCGCTTACGGTATCTCCAATATTCGCAGCGGCGCGAGACGCACGAAATGCTCGGCGATGCGCAGCGGCAATGAGAAGACGAGATCGCTGCTCGCCACGATCCAGGGCGCCGAGAGAAAATTCGGCACGACGAGCGAAACCTTGCGCGCGAGGCCGCGCCGCTCCAGCCAATCGTCGATGATGCCCGTGCCCGCCTCGCGCCGCGACATCAGCATATGTTTCGCCGCGACGAATTGCTCGAGCGTCGGCTCGTTCGTCGGAAAATCGGGATGGTCGCGCCGCGCCAGCGCGACGATGCGATCCGTGTAGAGCCGCTCGCGCCGCACATAGGGCGTCGAATCCAATATCACGTCGAAGCCGATGACGAGATCGACCTCGCCGGCGTCCGCCGCCTCGCGTAGCGATCCCGACGTCTGCACGAGATGGATTTCCACATTGGGCGCCTGCCGGCTCACCGACCGCATCAGCGGCGGCAACAGGCAGAATTCGACGTAATCATTCGTCGCTATGGTGAAGCGCCGCTGCGTCGTCGCCGGCGAGAACTCCTTCGAGCCGCGGATCACCTGCTCGACCTCGTTCAATATGGAAGCGACCGGCTCGACCAGGGCGAGCGCGCGCTGCGTCGGCTTCATCCCTTGTGGTGTCTTCACCAGCACCGGATCGTCGAGCTGCTGGCGCAGGCGCTGCAGCACATGGCTCATCGCCGATTGCGTGATGAACATCTTTTGCGCCGCGCGCGAGACATTGCGCTCCTCCATCAGAAAGTTGAAGGCGACGAGAAGATTGAGATCGAAGTTCCGCAGCTCGGTCATGCGCCCGCCATTCGTCCCCCGCGCAAAGCGAGGATCGCTCGTGAAGATGACGCCAGAACGGCGCCGCCGACGCCACTGAAAATTTTCGATAGCACGATGAAAACAATGCATTTTACCAAAGAGAGAGGCGGACCTTACCTCTCCTTGCGGCCGTGCGGAAGCGGGCGCGGACGCAAGACGAAAAAAGGAGAGAGAAATGAGCCTCACGACGGAGACCGCCGGCAAGGCCGGCGTCGCGGACGACACGGATGTGATCGTCGATTTGAAGCTGTTCTGGATCGGCGCCGCGGCCCTTTGCGCTTTCTATCTGATGGTGCGCATTTATGAGCAGATTTTCGGCTGGCGCGCCGGCCTCGATTCCTTCGCGCCGGAGTTCCAGACCTATTGGCTGACGATATTGTGGACCGAGATTCCGCTGGAGCTGGTCGCCGGCCTCGGCCTCGCCGGCTATTTGTGGAAGACGCGCACGCGCGACATGTCCAAGGTGACGCCGCGCCAGGAGCTGCGCGCGCTCGTCGACAATATGAAATGGCTGACGATCTACGCCATCGCCATCTATTGGGGCGCGAGCTTCTTCACCGAGCAGGACGGCACCTGGCATATGACGGTGATCCGCGACACGGATTTCACCCCGTCGCATATCATCGAATTCTACATGAGCTATCCGATCTACTCGATCATGGCGGTGGGCGCCTTCTTCCACGCCAAGACGCGCATCCCCTATTTCTCCAAGGGCTATTCGCTGGCCTATCTGATCGTCGCCGTCGGCCCCTTCATGATCATCCCCAATGTCGGCCTCAATGAATGGGGCCATACGTTCTGGTTCATGGAGGAACTGTTCGTCGCGCCGCTGCATTGGGGTTTCGTCTTCTTCGGCTGGATGGCGCTCGGCGTGTTCGGCGTGGTTCTTCAGCTCTTGATGCGCGTCAAAGCGCTGCTCGGCGAGGATGGCGTGAAGGCCGTCATCGGCTGACCTCGCGGTCTCGCGCCCGCCATCCCCTGGCGGCGGGCGCGGGGCGGCTTTTCCGCATTGCGGCTCCGGGCCATCTCGCAACCGCGAAAAGGAGTCTGCGCAAGAATTGGACAATTGCGAAAAAACCCTGGTTTTCCGGGGGATTCGCGGCTGCGACTGCGGCTTGACACGAAATGGCGCTGCCCATATGTTGCGCGCGGCTCGAACGACTTGGCCGCCCGGCCGATATCGCGTCGCGTCGAAATCCCTTCCGTCGCCCCTGTCCGGGCGTTTCCTCGGCGATCATCTATGCTGCTCGCGCGTGCTCTGAAGCTTTTGCGCGAGGAGGAGAGCCGATGACGATGGACAAGAACGAGAGCGACCGAGATCTGCGCGCGCGGCTGGAGCGACTCCAGGCCGAGCTCGTCGGCAAGGAAGCGGAGCGACGCGCCGAGACAGGCGGCGGATTGCCGGTCGGCGGGTCGTTCGGAAAGGCGCTGAGCGCGGGCTTCACCGTGCTGTCCGAATTTGTCGCGGCGATTCTCGTTGGCGCGTTGATCGGATGGCAGGCGGACCGCTGGTTCGGCTCCGGGCCGTGGCTGCTGATCCTGTTTCTGGGGCTCGGCGTCGCTGCGGGCTTCTACAATGTGTTTCGCTTCGTCGCGCCGAAAGACGCGCGAGGCGGCGGATGAAACAGGCGGCCCGACTTCCTCGGCGCCGCGGAGATGAAGGGCCGGGCGTCGTCCGGATCGAGCGATGAATCCTACCGAGCAGTTCGAGCTCCAGCGTATTGCGCCTTACTTCATCAATGGCGTCGACGTCTCCTTCACCAACGCCTCGCTCTATATGTTGCTCGCCGCTTCGGCGGCTATCATCCTCACCATATTCGCGACGTCCAAGCGCGCGCTGGTGCCGGGCCGCGGACAGGCGCTCGCCGAGGTCCTCTACGAATTCGTCGCCAATACGGTGCGCTCCACGGCGGGCAAGGAAGGGATGCGCTTCTTCCCCTTCGTCTTCACGCTGTTCACCTTCATTCTGATGTCGAATCTGATCGGCCTCGTCCCCTACACCTATTCGCTGTCGAGCCAGATCGTTCTCACCTTCGCCTTCGCGGCCTTCGTCCTCCTTCTGGTGATCCTCTACGGGCTCTACCGCCATGGCTTCGGCTTTCTGCGGCTGTTCGTGCCACATGGCGTTCCCGCGCCGGTGCTGGTCATTCTGATCCCGATCGAGATCATCTCCTTCCTGTCGCGGCCCGTGTCGCTCTCGGTTCGTCTCTTCGCCAATATTCTCGCCGGCCATATCACGCTCGCCGTGTTCGGCGGCCTCGCCGTGATGCTGCTGGGCGCCGGCTCCTGGGCCGCGCTCGCGCCGGTTCCCGTGCTCGGCGTCGTCGTGCTCTACGCCCTGGAGCTGCTGGTCAACTGCCTCCAGGCGTTCGTCTTCACCGTCCTCACTTGCGTCTATCTCAATGACGCGATCCACCCGGGCCACTGATAAATATTCGAACAATAAATGGTCGCCCGCCCAAAAAGAGCAGGAGTTAACAATGGCTGATGTTTCCGTCTACGGCCCGATCGGCGCTGGTCTCGCCGCCATCGGAACGGGCGCCGCCGCGATCGGCGTCGCGATCATCTTCGGCAACTATCTCAATGGCGCGCTGCGCAATCCGTCGGCCGCGGCCGCTCAGTTCACCAACGCCATCATCGGCGCGGCGCTGGCCGAAGGTCTCGGCATCTTCGCGTTTCTGATCGCGATCCTGCTCTATCTCAAGGCCTAAAGGCCTTAATGAACAAAGGCTCGGGACGCGTCCCGAGCCTTTGTCGTCTCCCACGCAGACAAGAGGCTGGAAGCCGTCATGGCGAATATCGTTCTCGCCGCCGAAGAGGCGGCGCCGCATGGAGCCCATGAGCCGGGCGCGACGCAAACGAGCGTCGAGCATCACGGTGGAGGCGAGTTTCCGCCGTTCCAGACGGAGAATTTCGTTCCGCAGCTCGTCTGGCTGGCGCTGACGTTCGGACTTCTCTACATTCTCATGTCGCGCATCGCATTGCCGCGCATCGGCTCCATCCTGCACGACCGCGAGAGCCGCATCGAGAGCGATCTCTTCGCCTCGCGCGAGCTCCAGGCGAAGGCGCAGGAAGCCGCCGCCGCGCATGACGAGACATTGCGCGTCACCAAGGCGCAGGCGCAGGACATCGGCCGCGCCGCCCAGCAGCAGTCTGCGTCCGAGACCGCCTCGCGCCGCGCGAGCGAAGAGGCCGCCTTCGCCGAGAAGGTCGCCGCCGCGGAGGCGCAGATTCTCGCCGCCAAATCAGAGGCGTTGTCCAATGTCGAGGCGATCGCCACCGAAGCCGCCGGCGCGATCCTCGAGAAGTTGACGGGCGCCCGCGTCGCCGCCGAGACGCTGCAAGGCGAATTTCGTAACATCAAGGCGAGCTGAGAGGTCGAGCCATGCATTTCGACGCGGAAGTTTTCGTCGCCATCGGCTTCGGCATTTTCGTCTGCGTGCTCCTCTATGTGGGAGCGCATAAGAAGCTCGCGGCCGCGCTCGATTCGCGCGTGATTCGGATCAAGAGCGAGCTCGCCGAGGCCGAGCGCTTGCGCAGCGAGGCGGAGAGCCTGCTCGCCTCCTTCGAGAAGAAGCGCGAAGACGCCGAGGAAGAGGCCAAGGCGATCGTCGCTCAGGCCAAGAGCGAGGCCGAATTGCTGGCGAGCGAAGCGCGCCAGCACCTCGAAGAGTATATTGCCCGCCGCACCAAGCAGGTCGAGGACAAGATTGCGCAGGCCGAGGCTCAGGCCGCCGCCGAGGTGCGCGCTAGCGCCGCCGACGCTGCGGTGAAGGTCGCCGAGGCGGTGCTGCGCAAGGGCGTCGCCGGCGCCGATTTCGTCTCCGCCGGCATTGCGGATGTGAAGTCGCTGGCGCACTGACGCGCAGCGGCGCCGCTCTCCCGATCAAAAAGGCCCGAAGTCGTGAGACTTCGGGCCTTTTTCTATTCCAGAATTCTATTCCGGGCTCTTGTTTTCGACCGCCCTTCCGACGCCGAACCGGCGTCTCCTTCGGCAGGAAACGCTCTCTGCAGAAACGAAAGCAGGCCTTTTCGGCGCGCTTTCTGCTTCGCCGATCAGGCGGCGCGCGCGAGCTCCCGCGTCCGCCGCGGCATCGCGACGGCGTCCCGTGCGCCCGCGCCGGAAACGCGGCCCTCGGCGCCCTCGAGCGCGCCTTTCGTCAGCTCCAGCCCGAGGAAGCGCTCGCGCTCCACCGGCCCGGGCAGGACGAGCTCTTGCGTGAAGCGGGCGTCGAAGCCGAAGCGCGCATAATAGGGCGCGTCGCCGACCAGCAGAACCGCGCGATGATTGCGCGCGGTCGCCCGGGCGATGCCTTCCTCGATCATGGCGGCGCCGAGGCCGAGCGCGCGACAATCGCGCGCCACCGCCACCGGACCCAGCAGAAGCGCCGGGCGTCCGGCGCCGGCGAAGATCGGCCACATGCGCATCGTCGCGATGAGGCGGCCCTCGCCCTTGGCGACGAGCGCCAGCCCGCGCGCCGGAATGCGCCCTTCGCGCAGCCTCTCACAGGTCTTGAGAAAGCGCGCCGGGCCGAAGGCCTCGTCGAGCAGCGCTTCGCGGGCCGACACATCCTGCGGCGCCTCGTCGAGAATGTCGAAGGCCGCGCCGATGTCGACCGGCGCTCCGACCCGCGCAAAGCCGTGCGAGGCGATCTGATGGTGAGGGAATTCAAAGGCCATCGGTTCCTCCCTTCGAGGACGGACGACCCTCGCGCCTGGCGCGCATCGCAGCGCGCCCGCCGAACGGGACAGATAATTTTGGGCGGGGCGGCTGCGAGCCAGAAGGCTCGCAGCCCGGAGGCGTCAGATGACGAAGGATTCGAGCGGCGGGAAGCCATTGAAGCCGACCGACGAATAGGTCGTCGTATAGGCGCCGGTTCCCTCGATCAGCACCTTGGAGCCGATCTCCAGGCTGATGGGCAGGAGGTAGGGCTCCTTCTCATACAGCACGTCCACCGAATCGCAGCTCGGGCCGGCGATGACGCAAGGCGCGGTTGCCGAACCGTCTGCTGCTGTGCGGATCGGATAGCGGATCATCTCGTCGGTCGTCTCGGCGAGGCCATTGAACTTGCCGATGTCGAGATAGACCCAGCGAACCTCGTCCTCCTGCGACTTCTTCGACACCAGCACGACCTCGGCCTCGATCACGCCGGCGTTGCCGACCATGCCGCGGCCGGGCTCGATGATCGTCTCGGGAATGCGATTGCCGAAATGCTTCGACAGCGCTCGGAAGATCGCCTGGCCATAGGCCTTAACGGCCGGCACATTCTTGAGATAGCGGGTCGGAAATCCGCCGCCGAGATTGACCATCTGCAGCTGAATGCCGCGCTCGGCGAGATCGCGGAAGATCGACGAGGCCGACTTCAGCGCGCCGTCCCACATGTTCGGATTGCCCTGCTGCGAGCCGACATGGAAGGAGACGCCATAAGCCGAAAGTCCGAGGCGATGAGCGTGCTCGAGGACGCGCGGCGCCATATCCGGCGCGCAGCCGAATTTGCGCGACAGCGGCCATTCGGCTCCGGCTCCGTCGCAGAGAATGCGGCAGAACACCTTGGAGCCCGGGGCGGCGCGGGCGATCTTCTCGACCTCCGCCTCGCAATCGACCGCGAAGAGGCGCACGCCCAGCGCATAGGCGCGGGCGATGTCACGCTCCTTCTTGATCGTGTTGCCGAAGCTGATGCGATCCGGCGTCGCGCCGGCGGCCATGGCCTGCTCGATCTCGACGACCGAAGCCGTGTCGAAGCAGGAGCCGAGCGAGGCGAGAAGGGAGAGCACCTCCGGCGCCGGATTGGCCTTCACCGCGTAGAATACGCGCGTGTCCGGCAGCGCCTTGGCGAAGCTCGTGTAATTGTCGCGCACGACCTCGAGGTCGACGACGAGGCAGGGGCCGACATCGCGTCCGGCGCGACGACGGGCCTCCAAAAATTCGCGAATACGATCCGTCATTTGCGGCATCCCCAACGAAGTCGCGGCATAAAGAGCCGCGGAGTGGCCAAGGGCTTCGATCGGATGCACGCCGCCGTTTGCGCAGCGCGCTGTGGAGGCGCGCTGAACATCGAGACGACTGCGTTCCATGACCGTCCAACGGCTCCGCTCGAGGCGGGACGCCAAACGGTCGGGTGATGCGCCGTCGGCTAGACGAAGCACGGACGCGAATGCCCGGACGGACATCGAATCCGATTCGAATAGCCATCGCTTGGAAGGGGATTTTTCCCTTTCCGCACGCCCGGCAAGAAAGACAAGCCTCTTCGGTACGCCGACCTTTGGAGGGTCGACAGAGACGAAAAAGCCCGGTCCGTCGTTGCTTTAAGTCGCGATCCCTCGCTCAGGCGAGGTTCGCCGGTTTCGCCTCCGGCTGCCGGTTTTATTCCGACGGTTGACCGGCCTCTTGTCCGGATCCCCGCCGACCGACACACGACCACAGGCACGTGCGAAATTGGGCAAAGACGTAAATACGCGCTTTCACCGGCTCTGCAAGAGCTTTTTCGCGCCGAGACGAAATTTGTCCGCCTTCGGCCGATTTTACGCCTCTGACCGGGATTAGTCGGAGCGTCTTGCGGCCCGGCGCAAAGCCGGATAGGCAGAAGCCCGGACGGGGCCGAGCGGCGGGCCGCGCTCGTGAGGACGGGGCGGCGTCTCGAAGAACGCCCGATTCGTTCATGATGCGAAGACGGGCTCCCGCTCGTCGCTTTTTTCCGGAAACCGACTGAAATGATCGATATCACACGCCGCCGGCTTCTCGGCGCGATGGTCGCGGCGGGCGCTCAGGCCGCGCCGCTGGGGCGCGCGGTCGCACAATCCGTCCCCAATGGGCAACAGCCGCGCTTTGGTCTCGAGGATGTGACGCGCCGCGCCCGCGAGCTCGCGGGCGCGCCTTTCGAGGCGGCGCCGCCGCAGCTGCCGGACGAATTGGCGAAGCTCGACTTCGACTCCTTCCGCGATCTGCGCTTCCGTCCGGAAAAAGCGCTGTTCTCCAATATTCCCGGTTCTTTCCGGCTGCACACCTTCCATCTCGGCTTTCTCTACAAGCGCCCGGTGACGGTGAACACGATCAGGGACGGCATTCCGACGCCTATCCCTTATTCGGCGTCGCTGTTCGACTACGGCCGCAACAAATTCGAGAAGACTCTGCCGATCAACATCGGCTTCGCCGGCTTCCGCCTGCATTTTCCGCTCAATGATCCGCATGTTCACGACGAGGTGATCTCCTTCCTCGGCGCGAGCTATTTTCGCTTTCTCGGTCGCGGCCAGCGCTACGGGCTTTCGGCGCGCGGGCTCTGCGTCGACTGCGGTGACAATACGGAGGTCTTCCCCTTCTTCCGCGAATTCTGGATCGAGACCCCGCAGCCGGGAAGCAATCGCATCACCATTTACGCGCTGCTCGACGGCGAGGCGGCGACCGGCGCCTATCGCTTCGATCTCGCGACGGGCCAGGACAGCACGATCGACGTGCAGGCGACGATCTTCCCGCGCCGCAAGGGGAAGTTCGGCCTCGCGCCGCTCACTTCAATGTATCTCACCGGCGAGAACGACCGCCGTATGCGCGACGGCTTCCGCACCGAGCTGCATGATTCGGACGGTCTGCTCGTCCATGGCGATTCGAAGGAATGGCTCTGGCGCCCGCTCGCCAATGCGCCGATCGCGCGGCTGACCACTTTCTCCGATCCCAATATTCGCGGCTTCGGGCTGATGCAGCGCGACCGCAATTTCGAGGCCTATCAGGACATCGACCTCGCCTATGAGCGCCGGCCGAGCTATTTCATCGAGCCGCAAGGCGCCTGGGGCGAGGGCGCCGTCGAGCTGCTGGAGCTTCCGACGCTCGACGAGACCAACGACAATATCGTCGCCGCCTTCGTCGGCGCGCAGCCGCTCGAGATCGGCAAGCCCTTCTCTTATGCCTATCGCATCACCTCGCTGCTCGATCAGCCGCGTCTGTCGCCCAATGGCCGCGCGGTGAACACTTTCGACACGCCGGCGCGAGCGCTCGGCTCGGGCGAGTCGACGGCGCCCGGCGCGCATCGCTTCCTCGTCGATTTCGCCGGCGGCGATCTCGCTTATTACGTCAATGATCCCTCGCAGGTGGAGGTGGTCGCCTCGGCCGCGAACGGCTCCGTCATTCGCTCGAGCGTCGCCGCCAATCCGCATATTGACGGGATACGCGTGATGTTCGACGTGGCGGCGAAATCGGGACAGACGGCGGATGTCCGCGTCTTCCTCAAGGCCGGTCCGCTCACGTTGACGGAGACGTGGACGTATCCGTGGACGCCGTGAGGAGCCGATGGAGGCCGGCGAATAGCGAGCAGGCGGCTCGCCGCCTGCTCGCTATTCGCGTCACACCCCCAAGCTCAGCTGCGAATCGACGGCTTCGCCCGCCGGCGCCAGCGACGAGAGCGTGACGCCGAGCAAACGCACGCCCTTCGGCGAGGGAAACAGCGGATGCAGCAGCGCCCGCGCCGCCGCCTCCAGCGCGGCGCGCGAGGCGATCGGCGCCACGCTGGTGCTGCGCCGCGTGATCTGCTGAAAATCCGCATATTTGACTTTGACCGTAACCGTGCGTCCCGTGATCCGCGCGCCCTCGCAATGGGCGGCGACGCGCGTGACGATGGGCGCGAGAGCGGCGACGGCCTCGTCCAAAGCGAAGAGGTCCTGCGCGAAGGTCACTTCGGCGCCGATCGATTTTCGAATGCGGTCCGGCCGCACCTCGCGATCGTCGACGCCGCGCGCGATGCCGTAATAATAGCCGCCCGCTTTGCCGAAATGCATTTGCAGGAAAGGCAGCGTCTTGGCGCGCAGATCGAGGCCCGTCTCTATGCCGAGCGCATTCATTTTCTTCGTCGTCGCCGGCCCGACGCCGTGGAACTTGCCGATCGGCAGGGCGGCGACGAAATCGGCGCCCTTGTCCGGCGGGATGACGAAGAGACCATTCGGCTTGTTCTGGTCGGAAGCGAGCTTGGCGAGAAATTTGTTGTAGGAGACGCCGGCCGAGGCCGTGAGCCGCGTCTCCTCGCGAATGCGCGCTCTGATCTCTTCTGCGATACGAGTTGCGGAGGCGATGCGCTTGCGATTGTCGGTGACGTCGAGATAGGCCTCGTCCAGCGAGAGCGGCTCGACCAAGGGCGTATAGTCGAGAAAGATCGCGCGAATGCGGCGCGAGACCTCGCGATAGACGTCGAAGCGCGGCGGCGCGAAAACGAGATCGGGACAGCGCCTCATCGCAGTGACCGAGGGCATGGCCGAGCGCACGCCGAAAGCGCGCGCCTCATAGCTCGCCGCCGCCACGACGCCGCGCGCGCGCGGCGAGCCGACGGCGACGGGTCTTCCGCGCAATTGTGGATTATCGCGCTGTTCGACCGACGCATAGAAAGCGTCCATGTCGACGTGAATGATCTTGCGTTGTGACGCCATATGGACGCTTTGTGGGCGAAACGCCGAGCGAGCCGCTGCGGGAGCGCGAAAAATCTCACGTCGGCGCGCGGGATTCAACCCGAGGGCGTCGCTGGCGACTCGACCGCTCTTTCGAAAGGCGAGCTCGAGCGTCGCGCCGCCGCACCTTGGAACCCCGGCCGCGCGCGACAGATGAAGGACGTCAGCCCCGACGTCGCGGCGCAGTCATGATCCGATTGGAGCATGTCAGTAAATGTTTCGGCGGCGCGCGCGTCGTCGACGACGTCACGCTGACGATAGAGCCCGCGCGCGCCACGGCGCTGATCGGCCCCTCCGGCTCCGGCAAATCCACGCTTCTGTCCATGATCGTCGGGCTCACGACGCCCGATGACGGCGAGATCGAGGTGGCGCGCCATCTGCTGACGCCGCTCTCGGCGGAGAAGCTCCGGCGCCTCATGGGCTATGTGATTCAGGAGGGCGGCCTTTTCCCGCATCTCACCGCGCGCCGCAACATTGAGCTGATGGCGCGCGAGACGGGCTGGCCGGCGGAGCGTCGCGCGGCGCGGCTCGAGGAGCTGCTACAGCTCACGCGCTTTCCGGCCGAGGCGCTGGAGCGCTTTCCGGCCGAGCTTTCCGGCGGCCAGCGGCAGCGCGTGGCGCTGATGCGCGCGCTGATGCTCGATCCCGAGATTTTGCTGATGGACGAGCCTCTCGGCGCGCTCGATCCGCTGATCCGCGCCGATCTTCAGGACGATCTCGCCGCGATTTTCGCGCGGCTGCGCAAGACCGTCGTCATCGTCACGCATGATCTCGCCGAGGCCGGCTTCTTCGCCGAGAGAATCGTGCTGATGAATCGCGGCCGCATCGTCCAGCAAGGACGCTTCGCCGATTTCGTCGAGCGGCCGGCGGAAGAATTCGTGACGCGCTTCGTGCGCGCCAGCGCGCGGCGGCTGTCCGATCTGCCGCTTCCGCCCGGGGGCGCGCGATGAGGCGCGCTCTCGCAATGCTGCTCGCGCTTCTTCTGCTCGGCGCCTGCGCGCGCGAGGGAGACGCTGTGCGCATCGGCTCGAAGACCTTCACCGAATCCGTCATTCTCTCGAACATTGTCGCCGATCTCGCCGCCGCCTCGGGCGCGCGCGTCATTCGCCGGCCGGCGCTCGGCGGCACGCGGCTCGTCTGGAATGCGCTGCTCTCCGGCGAGATCGACGCCTATCCCGAATATACGGGCACGCTGCGGCAGGAGATTCTCGCCGAGCTGCGGCTCGCCAATGATCGCCAGCTCGCCGACGCGCTCGGCGAGCTCGGGCTGCGCATGAGCCTGCCGCTCGGCTTCGGCAATGGCTATGCGCTGGGAATGCGGCGCGACAAGGCCGAGGCGCTGGGCGTTCGCGATATCTCCGATCTCGCGCGGCATCCTTCGCTCGTCTTCGGCTTGAGCGAGGAATTGCTCGCCCGCGCCGATGGCTGGCCGGCGCTGCGCGCCGCCTATGGGCTCGCCGCGGAGGATGTGCGCGGGCTCGATCACGACATCGCCTATAAGGGTCTCATCGAGGGCGCGATCGATGTCGTCGATCTCTACGCCACCGATCCGCAGATCGCCGATCGGCGCATTCTCGTGCTCATCGACGACCGCAAGCTCTTCGCGGAAAATCGCGCCGTCCTGCTCTATCGCGCCGATCTCGAGCAGCGCGCGCCGCGGGCGGTCATGTCCATGCTGCGGCTCGAGGGCCGCATCGACGCGCCGGCGATGATCGCGATGAATGTCGCGGTGAGGACGGGACTTCGCACAGAACGCGAGGCGGCGGCGAATTTCGTCGCCACGCAATTCGGCGTCGAGGCGCCGGCGCCTTCGCAGAGCCTCGCCGAGCGCCTGTGGCGACGCACGCGCGAGCATCTCTTTCTCGTCGGCGTCTCGCTCGCGGCGGCGATCCTCGTCGCTGTGCCGCTCGGCGTCGCGGCGGCGAAGCGCCCGCGCCTCGGCCATGCGATTCTCGGCCTCGCCAGCGTGCTGCAGACGATTCCCTCGTTGGCTCTGCTCGTCTTCATGATTCCGCTGCTCGGCATCGGCGCGCCGCCCGCCATCGTCGCGCTCTTCCTCTATAGCCTGCTGCCGATCGTGCGGAATGTCGCGACCGGCCTCACGACGATTCCGCGCGCGATCGAAAATTCGGCGATCGCCATCGGCCTTTCGCCCTGGCGGCGCTTGCTTCTCGTCGAATTGCCGATGGCTTCGCCGGCGATACTCGCGGGGCTGAAGACGGCGGCGGTCATCAATGTCGGCACGGCGACTTTGGGCGCGCTCATCGGCGCCGGCGGCTATGGCCAGCCGATCTTCACCGGCGTGCGGCTGGACAATTTCGCGCTGATCCTCGAGGGCGCGATTCCGGCGGCGCTGATGGCGCTCGCCGTGCAAGGGCTGTTCGATCTCGCCGAGTCGTGGATCGTGCCGAGAGGCTTGCGGCTGAAGGCGAGCGGATGATCTTTTCGCGCAATGTCGGCCGCGTCACTCCTTCGGGAAATCCAGCCGCATCTCGCGATAGCGCTCGGGGTCGTCGGCCCAGTTCTCGCGCACCTTCACGAACAAGAAGAGATGCACCTTCTGCTCGGCGGCCTCGGCGATCTCGCGGCGCGCGGCCTGGCCGATCGCCTTTATGGTGCGGCCGCCTTCGCCGATGACGATCTTCTTCTGCCCGTCGCGGGTGACATAGATCGTCTGCTCTATGCGCGCCGAGCCGTCCTTCTGATTTTGCCAGGAATCGGTCTCGACCGTCGATTGATAGGGCAATTCGTCGTGCAGACGCTCGAAGATTTTTTCGCGCGTGATCTCGGCGGCGAGCAGCCGCAGCGGCGCATCGGAGAGCTGGTCTTCGGGATAGAGCCAGGGCGAGGGCTTCATCAGCGCGGCGAGCTCGGCTTTGAGATCGGCGACGCCGTCGCCGTTCAGCGCCGAGATCATATAGGTCTCGATGAAATTCGCCTTTTGCGTGAGCGCCGCCGTGAGCGCCAGCAGAGAGTCGCGCGGCACGAGATCGATCTTGTTGAGCGCGAGAATCTTGGGCGCGGAGAGCGCGGCGAGCTTGGCGACGATCTCCTCCACCTCGGGAACGAGGCCGCGGCGCGCGTCGACCAGCAGCACGATGGCGTCGGCGTCTCCGGCGCCGGAGATGGCGCTCGCCACCATGGCGCGGTCGAGCCGGCGCTTTGGCGCGAAAATGCCGGGCGTGTCGACGAGGATGATCTGCGCCTCGCCCTCCAGCGCTATGCCGCGCACGAGGGCGCGCGTCGTCTGCGCCTTGCGCGAGACGATGGAGACTTTCGCGCCGACGAGCTGATTGAGCAGCGTCGATTTGCCGGCGTTGGGCGCGCCGACCAAGGCGACGAAGCCACAGCTTGTTTCGGTCACGAGAATGCGCCTTTCGATGTTGGCATGAAGCCCTGGTCCAAGTCAGCGCCCTCACCTCGAGGAGCCGGCGTCTCGAAGGGTCGCGACGCCGCGCGCTGGAGCATCCTTCGAGGCTTTTTGCGTTCCGCAAAAAGCACCTCGGGACGAGGGGATTGTGTTTTCGTGGTCGCGGAGCTGTTTCTCACGCGTCCTCCCGCTCGATCCCCTCGCGGTCGAGAAAGGCTTGGGCGGCGGATTGCTCCGCGGCGCGCTTGGAGGCGCCGGCGCCGCGCGCGGCCTCGAAACCCTCCACCTCCACCGCCACCTCGAAGAAGGGCGCGTGATCCGGCCCGCTGCGCGCGGCCAGCAGATAGCGCGGCGTGGCGAGACGTCGGGCCTGCGCCCATTCCTGCAGCGCGGTCTTGGCGTCGCGCAGCCGGCGCCCCGGCGCGCGCATACGTTCGGCGAAAGCGGCGCGCACCACGGCCTCGGCCGCCTGCGGGCCGCCGTCGAGATAGACCGCCCCGATGATCGCCTCGCACATATCGCCCAATATGGCGCGTTTCTTCCGCCCGCCCGTCTGCGCCTCGCCGTCGCCGAGCCGCATGAAGGGGCCGACGCCCCAGCGCTCGGCGACTTCGGCGCAGGATTCCTTGCGCACGAGATCGGCGAGTCGCCGCGACAATTCCCCTTCGCTCTCCTGCGGGAAATGCTCATAGAGCATATGGGCGACGACGACGCCGAGCACACGATCGCCGAGAAACTCCAGCCGCTCGTAGGATTCCGGCCGTGCGGCGGAGGCGCTGACATGGGTCAGCGCATGTTCCAGCAGGCCGCGATTGGCGAAGCCATGGCCGACATTCGCCTCGAGGACGGCGAGGTCCTCTCGACTGCGAGCGCCCATTTGCGTCTGCTTTTTGCCGAGCGGCGTCAATGCGCCGGCTTGAACAGGCGATCCCATCTGACCGTCCATGGCCAGCGCCAGAAGGCCAGAGCATATTCGTCCTTCTGCACCGAGAAGAAGATGATCTCGGCGCGGCCCACCAGATTTTCGAAGGGCACATAGCCGACGCCGCCTTCCGCCGGCGCGAAGCGCGAATCGGTGGAATTGTCGCGATTGTCGCCCATCATGAAATAATTGTTCGGCGGCACCACGAAGAGCTCGGTGTTGTCCTTATAGCCGTGATCGCCGTCGATCTCGATGATCGTATGGGCGACGCCGCCGGGCAAGGTCTCGATATAGGTCGGGACCTCGGTCTCGCGGCCGTCGCGGCTCTCGTGCTTTTCCCGGGGCTTGGCCTCGCGCGGCACGATCTCGCCGTTGAGATAGAGGCGGCCGTCGATCATCTGGACGCGGTCGCCGGGCAGACCGATCACGCGCTTGATGTAATCGGTCTCATTGTCGCGCGGCAGCTTGAACACGACGACGTCGCCGCGCTTGGGCTGCGAGCCGAGCACGCGGCCGGAGAAGAGATCGAGCCGCCAATCGAGATAAGGCACGGAGGGCAGCGAGTAGTTCGAATAGCCATAGGCGTATTTCGAGACGAAGACATAATCGCCGATCAGCAATGTCGGGATCATCGAGCCCGAGGGAATGTTGAAGGGCTGAAACAGCAGCGTGCGAATGACGAGCGCGATGACCAGCGCCTGGACGATCACCTTGATCGTCTCGAGCAATCCACCTTCGTCGCGCCGTTCGGCGACCGAGACGTTCCTGCTCAAACTGCGTCACTCCCTTTTGGCCGAAGCCGCTTTCGGTCGTCCGTTTCGATTCGTGAGCGAGCCTGAAGGCTCGCGGTCCGGGGCGCGATGGACCGCGAGCCTTCAGGCTCGCTCGCATCGCTCGTCTATCACGTCAGCGCCTCTATGAGAACCTGGGCCTGCGCGAGCGGATATTCGTCGGTCAATGTGAGGTGAATCACGATCCGCGCGCCCTGCGGCGCGATCGCGGCCAGACGCTCGGCGGCGGCGCCGGTCAGCTCGACCGTCGGCTTGCCGGAGGGCAGATTGACCACCCCCATGGTTTTCCAGGTAATTCCGTCGCTTATGCCGGTGCCGAGCGCCTTGGCGCAGGCCTCCTTGGCGGCGAAGCGCTTGGCATAGGAGGCCGCGCGGGCGGCGCGTCCTTCCGATTTCTCGCGTTCGACATCGGTGAAGCAGCGGCGGACAAAGCGCTCGCCATAGCGCTCGAGCGCCTGCTCTATGCGGCGAATGTCGCAGAGATCGCTGCCGAAGCCGATGATCATGCGGCGCCCGCGCCTTCGTCGATCGCCCGGCGCATGGCGCGGATCGATTCGGCGAGGCCGATGAAGACCGCCTCGCCGACGAGGAAATGGCCGATGTTCAGCTCGACGATCTGCGGCAGCGCCGCGATGCGCCGCGCCGTCGCATAGTCCAGCCCATGGCCGGCGTGGCACTCGAGCCCGCGCACCGTCGTATGGGCCGCGGCCGCCACGATGCGGGCGAACTCGCGCTCGGCCGCCTCGAGCTCCCCCACCTCCACCGCATGGCACCAGGCGCCCGTATGCAGCTCGACGACCGGCGCCTTGATCGAAGCCGCGGCGTCGATCGCCTCCGCGCTCGGCTCGATGAAGAGCGAGACGCGAATGCCGGCGCGATTCAGCTCGTCGACGAAGGGGACGAGATGGTCATGTCCGCCGATGACGTCGAGCCCGCCCTCGGTGGTGCGCTCGGTGCGGCGCTCCGGCACCAGGCAGACGGCGTGCGGCTTGGTCTGGAGCGCGATATCGAGCATCTGCTCGGTCGCGGCCATTTCGAAATTGAGCGGCTTTGAGATTTCGGGCTTGGAGATTTCCGCCTTCAGCCGCGCCATGTCGGCGTCGCGAATATGGCGGCGATCCTCCCGCAAATGCGCTGTAATGCCGTCGGCGCCGGCCTCGATCGCCAGCAGAGCGGCGCGCACAGGGTCCGGCGAGAGGCCGCCGCGGGCGTTGCGAACGGTGGCGACGTGATCGACATTCACGCCGAGACGTATGCGGCGAGCAGTCATGTTTCCTCACCCGATGACGCGCTCGACCTTGCTGACCAGAGCGCTGGCCCGCAGCCGGGCGATGATGTCGTTCAAATGTTTCAAATCGGCGACTTCGAGATCGAATCGCATCTCACGGAAGTCGGGAGAATGAATGGCGAAGGCGACATTGTCGATATTGGCTCCCGTTTCGCCGATCAGCGTCGCCAGCCCGCCCAGCGTTCCCGGCTCGTTGATCGCCGTCACCACGAGCCGGGCCGGGAAGAGCTCCCGATTTTCCGGGTCGATGTCCCAGCGCACGTCGAGCCAGCGGTCCGGCTGATCGTCGAAGGCGGTCAGCGCCGGCGATTGGATGGGATAGATGGTGATGCCTTCGCCCGGCGTCAGTATGCCGACGATGCGGTCGCCCGGCACGGCGCCGCCCTCGGGCGCGAAGCGCACCGGAACGTCGCCGCGCAGGCCGCGAATCGGAATGGCGCTGGCCTGATCGGAGGCGCCCGGCGCCTTGAACACCACATTGACATTGGACTTCATGCCGAACCAGCCGGGCTCGCCCGGCTCGAGGCGCATCTGCGGGGCGGGTTTGCGCTCCTCGCTGAAATCCGGATAGACGGATTTCACCACATCGCCGGAATAGATCTCGCCGCGGCCGACGGCGGCGAAAGCGTCCTCCAGCGAGGCGCGGGCGAGCCGCGGCAGCGCGGCCTTGAGCTTCTCGTCCGAGACCGGACGCCCGGCGCGCTCGAAGGCGCGAGTGACGATCTGGCGCCCGAGCCCGGCATATTGCATCCGCACGGCTTCGCGCGTCGCGCGGCGGATGGCGGAGCGCGCCTTGCCGGTGACGACGAGCGACTCCCAGGCCGCCGGCGGCACATGGCTCTCGGCGCGAATGATCTCCACCTCGTCGCCATTCTGCAATTGCGACAGCACCGGCGCAATGCGTCCGTTGATCTTGGCGCCGACGGCGGAATCGCCGACGCGCGTATGCACGGCATAGGCGAAATCGATCGGCGTCGCGCCGCGCGGCAGCGCGATCAGCCCGCCCTTGGGCGTGAAGCAGAACACCTGGTCCTGAAACAATTCGAGCCGCGTATGCTCGAGGAATTCTTCCGGGCTGTCGCCATGGGCGAGCAATTCCAGCGTGTCCTGCAGCCATTTGAAGGCGCGGCTCTCCTTGGCCAGCTCCTCCTTGCCCTCGTCGCTGGAGGAATCCTTGTAGAGCGCATGAGCGGCGATGCCGAAGCGGGCGATCTCATGCATGGTCGCGGTGCGGATCTGCAGCTCGACGCGCTGATGGCCGGGGCCGATCACAGTGGTGTGAATGGAGCGATAGTCGTTCTGCTTGGGCGTCGAAATATAATCCTTGAACCGCCCCGGCACGCTCGGCCATTTGGTGTGCACTATGCCGAGCGCGCGATAGCAATCCTCCACATCGTCGACGATGATGCGAAATCCGAAAATATCGGAGAGCTGCTCGAAGGCGATCGACTTGCGCTCCATCTTGCGCCAGACGGAATAGGGCGTCTTCTGCCGCCCGGTGACGGCCGCGTGAATTCCGCGCGTGGCGAACTCCTGCGTCAGCTCCTTCTCGATCTTTTTGATGATGCGGCCATTTTTGGCGCGCAGATCGTGCAGGCGGGATTCGATCGCCTGATAGGCCTCCGGCGTCAAATGGCGGAAGGCGAGGCCTTCCAACTCCTCGCGCAGGCGCTGCATACCCATGCGGCCGGCGAGCGGCGCATAAATGTCCAGCGTCTCCTGCGCGATGCGCGCGCGCTTTTCCGGCGGCACGAAATGCAGCGTGCGCATATTGTGCAGCCGGTCCGCGAGCTTGACCAGAAGCACGCGCACATCCTCGGCGACGGCGAGCAGAAGCTTGCGGAAATTCTCGCCCTGCGCGGCTTTTTTGGAGACGAGGTCGAGCTTCTCGATCTTGGTCAGCCCATCGACGAGCTTGCCGATCTGCGGGCCGAACAGACGGTTGATCTCGTCGAGCGTCGAGCTCGTGTCCTCCACCGTATCGTGCAGCACGGCGGCGACGATGGTGGCGTCGTCGAGCTTGAGGTCGGTGAGGATCGCCGCCACTTCGAGCGGATGCGAGAAATAAGGGTCGCCGGAGGCGCGCGTCTGCTGGCCATGCGCCTTCATGGCGTAGACATAGGCGCGATTGAGCAGGTCCTCGTCGACCTGCGGATTATATTTTCGAACTCGCTCGACGAGCTCGTATTGGCGCATCATAGGCGTCGACCGGCGATCGGGTTGCGCGGATCGTCGGGAGGCGTCGCGGAGCTCACGGGAGAAGATCGGACGGGAGACGGCGCGAGCGCCCGAAACCGGCCGACGGCCGCATTCGAGTTCGATTGTAGAACAGCTCGTCGCCAGTCCCTAGCGTTTTCGGCGGGCGAGGGCGGGGCAATCGGATGTACGCCGAAAGGCGCGCGTCCCTCCCCATCTCCCCGGCAAAGACTTAGGGTTTCATCCCCTCCCGAGCGCCTTTTCGGGAGCCCCCGCGACGTCATTGCCGGGCTCGCGGCGCCTCGGAAAGTGCGAGTTCGATCGCCGGCAATCGGAGAAACGCCCTTCGGCGGGCGATTACTCGCCTTCGTCCTCGACCTCGGCCGGAGGCACGAGACCCTCGAGGCCGCGGAGAAGATCCTCCTCCGTCATACGGTCGAACTGCGCATCGCCGCCGCCGTCGGAATCCGGCGCCGTGGCCAGAGACGGCACGGTCTCGGTCTCGGGCTCGTCGACCTCGACATGGCGTTGTAACGAATGGATGAAATCTTCCTTGAGATCGTCCGGCGAAAGCGCGGTCTCGGCGATTTCGCGAAGCGCGACGACAGGGTTTTTGTCCTTGTCGCGCTCGACCAGGATCGATTGGCCCGAGGAGATCAGCCGCGCGCGATGCGCCGCGAGCAGGACCAGATCGAAGCGGTTCTCGATTTTGTCGATGCAGTCTTCGACGGTGACGCGCGCCATGACTTCTCGGACTCCTCTAGCGTTCGATCGGTCGGCCTGCTACACTAATTTTTCGGCTCTGGCAATGCGTGGCGTCGCCCCGGGTTTCCTCCTCCTATGGTCGCCGATGTCTATTGCTGTAGTATTTCTCTGCGGAATTTTTGCCTTCCCCTCTTGACGGCCGCCGATACATGGTCGATTTACGACCATAACGAAGGGCGTGACTGTAATGTGACCGATCCTGTACGCAAAAGGCGCGAGTTGCGGCGGCACGCTCGAGGAGCGTGAGGCGGGGGGAGCGACAGCGCTGGATTTGCGTCACTTTAAGAGTCGCGTCACTGTAGAGATGCGTGCTGCCAGTAGGGTCGACAGCGCGCGCGGCAAGCGGCGGCCCCTCGATACTGGACCCATAAGCGAGACCAACAACGATGGCAGACCCGGAACGAATTGCCTTATTCATTGATGGCGCCAACCTCTATGCGACAGCCAAATCGCTCGGATTCGATATCGACTACAAGCGGCTGCTGCGGGAGTTCCAGGGCAAGGGCCGGCTGATTCGCGCCTTCTACTACACGGCGCTGATCGAGGATCAGGAATATTCGTCGATCCGCCCGCTGATCGATTGGCTCGACTACAACGGCTACGCCGTCGTCACCAAGCCGACCAAGGAGTTCGTCGATTCGCTCGGCCGCCGCAAGGTGAAGGGCAATATGGACATAGAGCTCGCCGTCGACGCGATGGAGATGGCCGAGCACATCGACCATATGGTGCTGTTCTCCGGCGACGGCGATTTCCGTTCGCTGGTCGAGGCGGTGCAGCGCAAAGGCGTGCGCGTTTCGGTGATCTCGACGATCACCACGCAGCCGCCGATGATCGCCGACGAGCTTCGCCGCCAGGCCGACGAATTCGTCGATCTCATCCATCTCGTCGGCAAGATCGGCCGCGATCCGGGTGAGCGCGCCGAGCGTATGCAGCGTTTCCAGGAGCGCCGGCCGCAGCCGGTGACGCCGGGCGGCGCCCCCGACGACGATCACGACGCCTGATCGGCCTCGAAAATCGGATTCACGCGCGGACGAGCCGGGCCCTGATTGCCCGCTCTGTCCGCGCTTGGTCGCGTACAGGCTCGAGCTGCGGGAGCGCTATCCCGATTGGCATAATGCGCCGGTCGCCGAATTCGGGCCGCGGGACGCGCGAATGCTGGTGGTCGGCCTCGCGCCGGGGCGCATGGGCGCCAATCGCACCGGCCGCCCTTTCACCGGCGACGACGCCGGCCGTCTCCTCTATGCGACGCTCGCGGAATTCGGCTTCTGCAGCGGAGTCTATGACGCCCGCGCGGATGACGGCGTCGCGCTCGTCGATTGCCGAATCACCAATGTCCTGCGTTGCGTTCCGCCCGGCAACAAGCCGCTTCCTTCCGAGCTGTCCGCCTGTCGACCCTTTCTATTCGCGACATTTCGCCGGCTGAAACGGGTGCGGCTCATTGTCGCGCTCGGCCGCGTGGCGCATGAGGGCGTGCTGCGCGCCTTCGCGCTGAAGCCGGCCGATTTTCCTTTCGCCCATGGTCGCGAACATAAGATCACAGCGAATACTCGCAAACGATCGATTATTCTTATCGACAGCTATCATTGCTCGCGTCTCAACACCAATACGGGCGCGCTGACGCCGCAGATGTTCAGCGTGATCTTCGCGCGCGCGCGGGGAATTTTGGACGAATTGTGCTGAGTCCTTCAGCCGCGGTCGCGCAGCAGCCGGCTCTTCTCGCGGCCCCAGTCGCGCTTCTTCTCGACCTCGCGCTTGTCGTGCAGCTTCTTGCCGCGGCCCAGCGCGATCTGCAGCTTGGCGCGGCCGCGCTCGTTGAAATAGAGCTTCATCGGCACGATGGTCATGCCCTCGCGCTCGACGCCCTGCGCCAGCTTGGCGATCTCGCGCTGCTTCAGCAGCAGCTTGCGCAGCCTTTTGGGCTCGTGATTGAAGCGATTGCCGGAGAGATATTCGGGAATAGTGGCGTTGACGAGCCAGACCTCGCCCTTGCGATCGACATGGGCGTAGCTCTCGGCGATGGTCGCCTTGCCGGTGCGCAAAGACTTCACCTCTGTGCCCATCAGCGACAGGCCGGCCTCGAAGGTCTCACCGATCTCATAATCGAAGCGCGCGCGCCGATTGTCGGCGACGACTTTGAAATTGGGCTTTTCCTTCTCGGCCACTTGTTTCGCTTCCCGCGGCTGTCCGCTCAGGCGTCCAGCACGCCGGCGACGACCATCGCGTCGCGAATGGCCTTTTTCGTCGGCTCGGAGGAGGGGACCAGCGGCAGCCGCACCTCTTCGTTCCCGCGGCCGAGCAGAGAGAGGGCGTATTTGGCCCCGGTCACGCCGGCCTCGAGGAAGACCGCCTGCTGCAGGGCGGTCAGGCGGTCCTGCAGCGCGAGAGCGGTTTTGAAATCGCCGGCAAGCGCCGCATTCTGCAGATCGGCGCAGAGCTTCGGCGCGATATTGGAGACCACGGAAATGACGCCGATCGCGCCCACGGCGACGCTCGCCAGAGCGAGAATGTCGTCGCCGGAGAACTGCACGAAGTCCGGCCCGCAGGCGGCGCGCTGCTGGAGAATGCGGCCGACATTGCCGGTCGCGTCTTTGACGCCGGCTATGTTCTCGAGCTCGGCGAGCCGGGCCATTGTGGCGACGCCGATATCGACCACGGAGCGCGGCGGGATGTTGTAGACGATGATCGGAATGGAGATCGCGTCCGCCACCGCCGCGAAGTGCTGGTAGAGGCCTTCCTGATTCGGCTTGTTGTAATAAGGCGTGACGACCAGCACGCCATCGGCGCCGGCTTCCTGCGCATGGCGGGCGAGCTCGATCGCCTCGCGCGTATTGTTGGAGCCCGCGCCGGCGATGACCGGGACGCGGCCGGCGGCCTGGCGGATCACGGTTTCGACGACGGCGCGATGTTCTTCATGGCTCAAAGTCGGGCTCTCGCCCGTCGTACCCACCGGAACCAGACCATGCGTCCCGCTCTCGATCTGCCAGTCGACGAGCGCGCGCAGGGCTGCGTGATCGACCGCGCCATCGGCGAAAGGCGTGACCAGAGCGGTGTAGGATCCTCGGAACACTGGCTTGTCGTTCATCTGCCGTCGCTTTCGCTGCGCCACGCGGGCGCCGTATTCGCCGCGCTTACTGATTGGGACTGGTACGGAGAAATTTTTCGGCTTTCCCGTGCGGCGCCGTTCCGCTCGGGCAGTCTGCGACTGTCATAGCGTCTGGGCGTTCAGGTGAAAAGGGTCCGCGGGCCCCTCCTCACGTTAATCGGCGATCAGCTCGAGCGGTCGGTCGACGCGGAGCGGAAAATTCGAAAATCCCGCGGCTTATCGATTTAGTTGACAGTTCCGCAACGAAATGGCCGCAGGCTGGCCAGGATCGAGTGTTCGGAGGTCGAGTGATCGGAGCGTGAGGCCGATGACGAATCGCCACAGGGGCGCAGCTCGCCTCGTTCTTATAGCGGCCGCCCTGGGCGCGGCGGCGGCCTTTTATCCGGCCATGCAGCGCTCCGACCGCCGCGGTGACGATCCGCCATCCCAGGCCGCCGCCTCGCCGGAGCCTTGGGCGCCGCGCAATTCTGCGCGCGAGGCGATGCATGATTTTCTCGGCGAGGGCGCGGCCGCTCCGGCCGACGCGCGCGCGGCGAGCGTCCTGCGCCGACCGCCGGAGGGCGACGGCGCCTCCAAGCTGCTCTCCT
The DNA here is from genome assembly GCF_011378635.1 of Methylosinus sp. RM1. Taxonomy (NCBI): domain Bacteria; kingdom Pseudomonadati; phylum Pseudomonadota; class Alphaproteobacteria; order Hyphomicrobiales; family Methylocystaceae; genus Methylosinus; species Methylosinus sp. RM1. The sequence goes on along the minus strand of NZ_WOVC01000027.1, from coordinate 25,384 downwards.
ACGCGCCGGCCGACGGCGGGCTCGATTTCGACGCCCGCGCGCCGCAGCCGCCGGAGGCCGCGGTTCTTCTCGGCCCGGATCAAGAAGCCTTCGGCAGCGCGCTCGCCGCCTACAAGGCCAATGATTTTTCCGGCGGCGATCAGGCGCTCGCGAGCGTCGAGGCGCCGCTCGCCCGCGCCGCTGCGCAATGGGCCGGCTTGCGGCTGCATCCGCGCGAGGCCGGCTTCGCGCGCCTGTCGAAATTCCTCGCCGAGCATCCCGAATGGCCGGCCTCGGCTTGGCTGCGCCAGCGCGTCGAGGAGGCGCTCTATGGCGACAAGCACCAAGATCGGCTGATCGTCGACTATTTCGCCGAGCGTCCGCCCAAGACGCCGGCCGGAAGGCTGGCGCTCGCCCGCGTCATGGCCCGCCGCGGCGAGCCGCTGGAGGTCGCGGCGCTCATCAAGCCCATGTGGCGCGAGGACGATTTCAACGAGCAGCTGGAGACGACGGCGAAAAAGGAGTTCGGCGATTATCTCGACGTCGCCGACCATAAATATCGCGCCGATCGTCTGCTCTACGCCGAGAAGACCGGCCCCGCTCTGCGCGTCGCGGCCCATGCCGGCAAGGATGCGCTCGATCTCGCCCGCGTCCGTGCGTTGGCGATCAATGAGAGCGCTTCGGAAAAGACCTTCTCCGCTCTGCCGGCCGAGGCGCAGAAGGACCCTGGAATCGTTTTCGCGCGCATTCACATGCTGCGCCATCAAAAGAAGCTCGTCGAGGCGGCGGCGTTGCTGCGCACGGCGCCGCGCGATCCGCGCCTCATCGTCGATGGCGACGCCTGGTGGGTGGAGCGGCGGCTCATCTCGCGCAAGCTCATGGATCTGGGGCAGTTCGGCGAGGCCTATGCCCTCTGCGCGCAGCATTCGGCGCGCTCGCTCTCCTATCGCGTCGAGGCGGAGTTTCACGCCGGCTGGATCGCGCTGCGATTCCTCAGCGATCCCGCCAAGGCGCAGCGGCATTTCGAGGAGATCGCCCGCATCGCCGAGACGCCGATCCAAAAGTCGCGCGGCGCCTATTGGCTCGCCCGCGCTCGTGAGGCCGCCGGCGGGGCCGAGGCGGCGCGCGCCTCCTATGAGACCGCGGCGCTGCAATCGACCACCTTCTACGGCCAGCTCGCCCGCGCGCGGCTCGGCGCTTTCGACTCGCCTGTGCGTCCGACGCCCGAGCCCGCCCATGGCGACGCCCGCGACGAAGCGGTGCGCGCAGTGGAGCTGCTCTTCGCCGCCGGCGAGAAGGAGATGGCGGCGCAGCTCGCCGCCGACGCCGCCAAGACGCTGGTCGGCGAGGCGCAGCTCTCGGCGCTGGCCGATGTGGCGCAACGCCGCCGCGAGGCCAAAATCTCCCTCACCCTCGGCAAGCTCGCCTCCTATCGCGGCATAGCGATAGACGACGCCGCCTTCCCTTCTTTCGGCATCCCCAGTTTCGCGGCGCTGCCGGGCTCGGCCTCGCGGGCCATCGTCTACGCCATCGCCCGGCAAGAGAGCGCCTTCGATCCCAAGGCCGTCTCCAGCGCCGGCGCCATGGGGCTGATGCAGATGATCGCCTCCACCGCGCGCCACACCGCGCAGCAGACGGGGGTCGGCTTCGATCTGAAGCGCATGATCGACGAGCCGGCCTTCAACGCGCGGCTCGGCGCGGCGCATCTCGGCATGCTGCTCGACGAGCACAAGGGCTCCTACATCCTCGCCTTCGCCGCCTATAACGCCGGCGGCAAGAGGGTGAAGGAATGGATCGACGCCTATGGCGATCCGCGCAAGAACGAGGTCGATCCCATCGATTGGGTGGAGCGCATTCCGATCAGCGAGACGCGCAATTATGTTCAGCGCGTGATCGAGAATCTGACCGTCTATCGCGCCCGCTTCGGCGATCGCAACACGCGCGCGCCGCAGGGCGATCTGTGGCGCAAGCAGGCGGCGAATTGAGGGGAGCCGATTTCTCTGCTCCTTTCATTGGCGCAGGCGCGGCGAGCCCCTATATCGAGGTCGCCGAATAATGTGTTTTCGAGCGAAGTGGGAATAGGTTCGCGTGATGAAAACACAACAGAATGAAGGAATCGAGCGTCCCGTGTCGCAGAAGCACGATATCGACAAGCCCGCCGAGATCGAGATCCTCCCGCCCGAGAGCGAGAGCGGTCCTCGCTACCGCTCGCGCACGCGCATATGGATCGGCGGGACCGACGGCGTGAAGGTCATCAAGGTCGGGCCGGTGGGCGCCGCTCTGCTGACGCTCGCCAGCGCGGTGATCCTCGCAATGGGGCTCATCTTCTTCGCCAGCGCTTTTGTGGTGCTGCTGCCGATCGTGCTGGTGGTCGGGGCGATCGCCTATCTCACCGGAGCCGGCGGCAATCCCTTCCGCCGCGGCCACTGAGGCCAGATTCCGGCTTTGCGGAGCGGGCCGGCGCTGGTAGATAGGGCCATGGTCCTGCGCCGCAGCATACGAATTATTGGCCCGGCCCGCGCTCGAGCGTGATCCAAGCTCGCGCGGCGACCGGGTTCTCGCGCCATTCGCGGCGCCCTTCCGCTTGTTTTCCCTTCCCTTTCGCGCGCCGCCCCGGCTCGGGGCGCAGCCCGCGAGCGCAGCGGTTTCCGATAAGATGAACGAGAAGACCAAAGACAAGGCCCAAGACGACAAAGGCCCCGATTTCTCCAAGAGCCTCTATCTGCCGCAGACGGATTTCCCCATGCGCGCCGGCCTGCCGCAGCGCGAGCCGGAAATCCTCGCGCGCTGGGAGAAGATCGGCCTCTACGCCAAGCTGCGCGAGACGGCCAAGGGACGGCCGAAATTCGTGCTGCATGACGGGCCGCCCTACGCCAATGGCAATATCCATATCGGCCATGCGCTGAACAAGATCCTCAAGGATCTCGTCACCCGCAGCCGGCAGATGGCCGGCAAGGACAGCAATTACGTCCCCGGCTGGGACTGCCACGGCCTGCCGATCGAATGGAAGATCGAGGAGGAGAATTACCGCTCCAAGGGCAAGAAGAAGCCGGATTTCGCTGATCCCAAAGCGATCGTCGCCTTCCGCCAGGAGTGCCGCGCCTATGCCGCGCATTGGCTCTCCGTGCAGCGCGAGGAGTTCAAGCGGCTGGGCGTGACGGGCGATTGGGCCAATCCCTACGCCACGATGAATTTCCCCGCCGAGGCGCATATCGCCCGCGAGCTGATGAAATTCGCCGAGAATGGATTGCTCTATCGCGGCTCCAAGCCGGTGATGTGGAGCGTGGTCGAGAAGACCGCGCTCGCGGAAGCGGAGGTGGAGTATGAGGACCATGTCAGCGACACGGTGCATGTCGCGTTTCGAGTGAAGGCCGCGGGTCAGGCTGCAACAGCCTGGGGGCGCAATGTGTCCAGCTCACTAGTGAGACAATCGACACAAACGCTCAAGAATGCCTCGATTGTAATTTGGACGACCACACCGTGGACGCTGCCGGGCAATCGCGCCATCTCCTATTCGCGCAAGATCGCCTATGGCCTCTATCGCGTGACGCAAGCGCCCGAGAATAATTGGGCGAAGGTCGGCGCGACTTATGTGCTGGCCGACAAGCTCGCGGAAGACGTGTTCAAATCTGCCAAAGTCGAAGCGTTTGAGCGGGTGCGCAAGGTTGACGCCGCAGAGCTTTCGACGGTTCGATGCGAGCATCCGCTCAGCGCTCTCGGCTATGACTTTGACGTCCCTCTCCTCGATGGCGACCACGTCACCGACGACACGGGTACCGGCTTCGTTCACACCGCGCCCGGCCATGGCCGCGAGGACTTCGACATTTGGATGGCGAGCGGGCGCATGCTCGCCGAGCGCGGCATCGATGCGCGCATTCCCTATACGGTCGACGCCGATAGCTTCTATACCGATGAAGCGCCGGGCTTTCCCGGCAAGCGCGTGCTGACTGAAAAGGGCGACAAGGGCGACGCCAATGAGGCGGTGATTCAGGCGCTGGTCGCGGCGGGAAATCTCGTCGCGCGCGGACGGCTGAAGCATCAATATCCGCATTCGTGGCGCTCGAAGAAGCCGGTCATCTTCCGCAATACGCCGCAATGGTTCATCGCGCTGGATAAGAAAATCGCGCAGGACGCCGGCGCTGTCGCGAAGGGCGACGGCGCGCCCGGCGACAATGCGCCCACGCTCCGTGACATCGCGCTCGACGAAATCTCCCGAACGCAATGGGTTCCCGCGGCGGGCGAGAATCGCATTCGCGGCATGATCGCCAATCGGCCGGATTGGGTGGTCTCGCGCCAGCGCGCCTGGGGCGTGCCGATCGCCGTCTTCGTGAAGAAGGGCGGCCACGACATTCTCGTCGATGCGCGCGTGAACGCCCGCATCGTGGAGGCCTTCGAGAAGGAGGGCGCCGACGCCTGGTATGAGGAAGGCGCGGCGAAGCGCTTCCTTTCGCCCGACTACGACCCTGAAGATTACGAGAAGATCGACGATGTTCTCGACGTGTGGTTCGACTCGGGCTCGACGCATTCCTTCACGCTGGAAGACCCGGCGCATTTCCCCGGCCTCGCCGGCATAAAGCGCAAGCGCGATGGCGGCGCCGACGAGGTGCTCTATCTCGAGGGCTCGGATCAGCATCGCGGCTGGTTCCATTCCTCGCTGCTGGAATCCTGCGGCACGCGCGGCCGCGCGCCTTACGACATCGTGCTGACGCATGGCTTCACGCTCGACGAGCACGGCCATAAAATGTCGAAGTCGAAAGGCAATGTCGTCGCGCCGCAAAAGGTGATCGCCGACGCCGGCGCCGATATTCTGCGCCTGTGGGTGGCGAGCGTCGATTACAGCGACGATCAGCGCATCGGGCCGGAAATCCTCAAAAGCGTCACCGATAATTACCGCAAGCTGCGCAACACCATCCGCTGGATGCTCGGCACGCTGGCGCATTATCGCGCGCAGGAGAAGATCGCTTATGCCGATCTGCCGGAGCTGGAGCGGCTCGTGCTGCATCGTCTGTCGCAGCTCGGCGAGGAGGTCGCTGCGGCCTATGCGGAGTTCGATTACAAAAAGGTCGTCGCTCTGCTGACGCCTTTCCTCACCAGCGATCTCTCGGCTTTCTATTTCGACATTCGCAAGGACGCGCTCTATTGCGATCCGCCGTCGAGCGTGAAGCGCAAGGCGGCGCTGACCGTGGTGGAGGAGGTGTTCCGCGCGGTGACGACATGGCTCGCGCCCATTCTCGCCTTCACGGCGGAGGAGGCTTGGCTGTCGCGCTATCCCGATGCGGTCTCCGTGCATCTCGAGAGCTTCGCCGATCTGCCCGCGTCCTGGCGCGACGAGGCGCTGGCCGCGAAATGGGAGAAGCTGCGCGCCATTCGTTCCGTCGTCACTGGCGCGTTGGAGATCGAGCGCGCGCAAAAGCGCATCGGCTCCTCGTTGGAGGCGGCGCCGCTCGTCCATGTGACGGACGCCGATCTGCGCGCGACGCTCACGGGCGTGGACTTCGCCGAAATCTGCATCGTGTCGGACATAAAGATCGACGCGGGCGAAGGGCCGGCCGAGGCTTTCCGCCTGCCCGAGGTCGCGGGCGTGGCCGTGGTTCCGCGGCGGGCTTCGGGCGTCAAATGCGCCCGCTCCTGGAAATATTTCGATCCCGCGACGGCGCAGGCCGATTATCCCGGCGTCACCCCCCGCGACGCGCAGGCGCTTCGCGAACTGACGGCGGCGGGCAAATGGCCGGCGTAAGGGTTTCTTCGTCCCTGGCCGCTAGCCTCGATCTACGTGCGCGTTCCTTCTCCCACTCGTGGGAGAAGGTGGCCTCGCGAAGCGAGGTCGGATGAGGGCCTGCGCCGCAGCCCGTGATTTGCAAGATTCCGGGACGCCTCGGGGACCCTCATCCGACCCGGCTTCGCCGGGCCACCTTCTCCCGCCGAGCGGGAGAAGGAGACGCGAGCCTTCGGGAGACGTCGCAAATTGAAGGTTCTCGCCGCCTTCCTCGCCAACACCATCGCCAATTTCCTCATCGGCCTGCTGGTGGCGAAATTCCTCGGGCCGGAGGAATATGGCCGTTTCGCGCTGGCTTTTGCGATCGGCGTCGTCATTCAGACCGGCGCCTTCGATTGGATGCGCCTCTCGGCGACGCGCTTTTATTCGACGCGCGTGCGCGAGGCCGAGCCGGCCATACGCGCCACGCTCGATTTCGCCTATCTCGCGACCACGGCGGCGGTCATTGTCGTCGGCGGACTGTTTCTCTTCGTCGCGCCGCCTTTTGCGCTCGGCGACATTCTCATCGCGCTGGCGCTGGCGACGGCGGCGATCAACGGACTCTTCGACTATTCCACGGCGCTGCTGCGCGCGCGCTTCGAGGACAAGAGCTATAGCCGCGTCGTTCTCGCCAAGAATATTCTAGCGCTGGCCCTCACTGGCGGCGGCGCCTTCCTCTTCCATTCGGCGGGGATGGCGATCGCCGGCAGTCTCGCCAGCCTGCTCGGCGCCGTCTTCACCGCGCGCGTCTCGCTGAAGGACCCCGGCGCCTCGCCGCGCGGCGCGCGCATGGCGACGGCCCGCACGCTCATCGCCTATAGCGCGCCCATCGTCGCGGCCAACATGCTCTACCAATCGGTGCCGCTGGCGGCGCGGGCGCTCGTCACCGCCTATTACGGCTTCGCCGAGACGGGGCAATTCTCGCTCGCCTATGATCTCGGCATTCGCGCCATTTTCGCCATGGGCTCGGCGCTGGATGTGCTGCTGTTCCAGATCGCCGTCGCCGCCCATGAGCGGCACGGCGCCGAGAAGGGCAAGGAGCAGATCGCCCGCAATATGACGATCGTCGCGGCCTTTCTGCTGCCCGCCTGCGCCGGCATCTGGCTCACAATGCCCTCGATCGAGGCGCTGATCGTGCCGCCGCAATTTCGCGGGCCGTTCGGCCATTATCTCGATCTTCTGCTGCCCGGCCTCTTCGCCATGGGGCTGATTCAATTCGCGGTCAATCCGGTGTTCCAGATCGAGAAGAAGACCGCGCCGCTCATCGGCGCGGCCTTTGTGGCGGTGGTCTCGGGTCTCGTCCTCGCCTTTCTCATCCCGCGCGGCGCGGACGCCTCCAGCCTCGCGCTCGCCCAATGCCTCGCCTATGTGGCGGCGCTGGCGGCGCTGGTGCTGTTCGCGGCGCGCACCTCGCCGCAATGGCCGCGTGGACGCGACATGTTCGGCGCGCTGGCGGCGACGGGGGCGATGGTTGTGGCGCTGCATCCGCTCGCGGGCCTCGAGCCCGGCATTCTCACTCTGCTGCTGCAGGTGGGAGTCGGCGGCTTCGTCTATTGCGGCGCAGTGCTGGCGCTCGACATAGCCGGGCTGCGCGGCCTCGCGCTCTCCCGCATCGGCCCCATATTGGCCAGAGCTCGGGCCGCGCTATAAATTGGGTCGAGGCCAAGCGGCATCGCTCGGAATCAGTGGCGGCGCAGCTGGGGGAGAATAGTCGAGATGGTGCTGCCGCTACACGACGACGCGCCGCTCCATTATGTGCGGCGGCCCTATGTCAATTGGACGCTGATGGCGATCAACATCGCCGTCTTCGTCGCCGTGTTCAGCGAATCCTTCGGCGATCCGCTCACTGTGGTGCGCGGCTTCGGCCTCATACCGGCGGTGCTGTTCGGCCGCGCCGAGCTCGCTCCCTGGATCGTCACCCCCGGACCCGAGTGGACGCTGCTGACCAGCCTCTTTTTCCATTCCGGCCTGGGCCATCTCGCGGGAAACATGATCTTTCTCTATGTCTTCGGCGATAATGTCGAGGACGCCATGGGGTCCGCCGGCTATCTCGTCTTCTATATTCTGTGCGGCGTCTCCGCCGCCATGCTGTTCGCGGTGGGCGCGCCGCTCACCATCACGCCGCTCGTCGGCGCCTCCGGGGCGATCTCGGGCGTTTGCGCCGCCTTCATCCTGCTCTATCCGCGTTCGACCATTTTCGGCCTCGTCGCCGGGATCATTCCGATCCATGCGCCGGCCTCGCTGTTCGTCGGCACGTGGATTCTCTTTCAGCTCTTCAATGCGCTGACCGACGATCAGGGCAATGTCGGCTGGTGGGCGCATATCGGCGGCATATTGGCCGGGCTCGTTCTGACGCCGTTGTTCAAGCGGCGCGGCGTGCAATGGTTCGGTCCGCGCAGATTCGAGGGGCCCTGGGGATGAAAAGCGCGGCGCCGAGAGTTTGACAGGGCAGCGAGCCGAGGCTACCAGAGCGTCTTCCGAGCTTTCCGCGCGCGCCTCGCGCCGCGCGGCGCTAATTCGTTCTCGACGCGGCGCTCGAAAAAGCCGATCGGGGCCTTTCGGCCACAGAGCGCGATTTTTCGAAACAATCGAGACGAAGGTCAATCTCGCCGGGAGTTGCGCGATGAAGGTTCTCGTGCCCGTCAAACGGGTGGTCGACTACAATGTGAAGATCAGGGTCAAGCCGGACGGTTCGGGCGTCGACGTCGCCAATGTGAAATTTTCGATGAATCCTTTCGACGAGATCGCCGTCGAGGAGGCCATTCGCCTGAAAGAGGCCGGCAAGGCGACGGAAGTCGTGCTCGTCACCATCGGCCCGGCCAAGGCGGACGAGACCTTGCGGTCCGGCATGGCCATCGGCGCCGACCGCGGCATTCACGTCAAGACCGACGAGCTGGTCGAGCCGCTGGCTGTCGCCAAGATTCTCGCCAAGATCGTCGCCGAGGAGGCTCCCGGCCTCGTCATTCTCGGCAAGCAGGCGATCGACGACGACAGCAATCAGACCGGCCAGATGCTCGCCGCTCTGCTCGGCTGGGGCCAGGGCACTTTCGCCTCCAAGGTGGCGATCGCCGACGGCTCCGTGGATGTGACGCGCGAGGTCGATGGCGGCCTGCAGACGGTTACGCTGAAGCTGCCCGCCGTGGTGACGACGGATCTGCGCCTCAACGAGCCGCGCTACGCCAGCCTGCCGAACATCATCAAGGCGAAGAAGAAAGAGGTCGCGGCCAAGACCCCGGCCGATTACGGCGTCGACATCACGCCGCGCCTCGAGGTGCTGAAGACGGCCGAGCCGCCGGCCCGCAAGGCCGGCATAAAGGTCGGCTCCGTCCCCGAATTGCTGGAAAAGCTCAAGACTGCGGGAGTTCTGTAAATGACGGCGCTCATCGTCGCGGAAGTCACAGAGTCCGCGCTCGCCCCCTCCACCGCCAAGGCGCTGACGGCGGCGCTGCAGATCGGCGGCGGCGTCCATATTCTCGTCGCGGGCGAGAATGTCGGCCCGGCGGCCGAGGCCGCGGCCAAGCTCTCGGGCGTCGAGAAAGTGCTCGTCGCCGACAGCGCGGCCTATGGCCACCATCTGGCCGAGCCGCTGGCGGCGCTGATCGTCGGCCTCGCCGGCGGTTATGACGCCATTCTCGCGCCTTCGACCTCCAGCTCGAAGAATGTGCTGCCGCGCGTCGCCGCTCTGCTCGACGTGGCGCAGCTGTCGGACATCATCAAGGTCGTCTCCGCCGACACGTTCGAGCGGCCGATCTACGCCGGCAACGCCATTCAGACCGTGCGGTCCAAGGACGCCAAAAAGGTCATCACCGTGCGCACCGCCTCCTTCACGGCGACGGGCGAGGGCGGCTCCGCTTCGATCGAGGCGATCGGCGCGGGCTCCGATCCGGCGGTGTCAAGCTTCAAGAGCGAGGCGCTGGCCAAGTCCGAGCGGCCGGAGCTGACGGCGGCCAAGATCATCGTCTCGGGCGGCCGCGGTCTCGCGAGCTCGGAGAATTTCAAAGAATATATCGAGCCTGTGGCGACCCGCCTCGGCGCGGCCATCGGCGCCTCGCGCGCGGCGGTCGACGCCGGCTATGCCCCCAATGATCTGCAGGTCGGCCAGACCGGCAAGGTGGTGGCGCCGGACCTCTATGTCGCCATCGGCATCTCCGGCGCGATCCAGCATCTCGCCGGCATGAAGGACTCCAAGGTCATTGTGGCGATCAACAAGGACGAGGAGGCGCCGATCTTCCAGGTGGCCGACTATGGCCTCGTCGCCGATCTCTTCCCGACCTTGAAGGAGCTCGACGCCGAGCTGGCCAAGGCCGGCCGCTGAGGGGGTTGGGGCTCTTTTCCCGCTCGCGCGCGCAGCGAGCGGCGGAAGCCGGTGGGGGCGACGTCGCAAATATCTGGCGCCGCTCTCGATTCCCGGTCGGGCCGGCGGCCCGCCGGGATTGACGCCCTCCCAGGTCAGGGTGATGAAGCGGCCTGTTTCGCTGCGGTGCAAACGCCGGTTTTCACAAAGGCCGAACGCGCGCTATACTGAATTGGAAGCGCTCCGCTTCTCGCTGGTGGTGTTCGAAAGATGGGCTCTGAAATTCGCAAGATCGGCATTGTCGGCGCCGGGCAGATGGGCAAGGGCATTGCTCAGGTCTGCGCGGTCGCGGGTTTCGACGTGGCGCTCAACGACCTCTCGGAGAGCCGCATCGCCGCCGGGCTGGACGACATAGCGACGTATCTCGCCAAGGCGGTGGAGCGCGGCCAGATCGACGAGGAGGCCCGCAAGGCCGCCGTCGCCCGCATCCATCCGGCCAAGGATTACGCCGCTTTTTCGGACAGCGACCTCGTGATCGAGGCCGCCACCGAGAATGAGGAGGTCAAGCGCGGCATCCTCACCGAGCTCGGCCCCAAGCTGCGGCCGGGCGCCTTCATCGGCACCAACACCTCCTCCATTTCCATCACCCGGCTCGCCGCGGTGACGGGGCGGCCGGAGCAGTTCATCGGCATTCATTTCATGAATCCGGTGCCGAAGATGCAGCTCGTCGAGGTGATTCGCGGCATCGCCACCGAGGACAAGACCTTCGAGGCGGCCAAGCAATTCATCGGCGAGCTCGGCAAGACGGTGACGGTGTCGGAGGATTTCCCGGCCTTCATCGTCAATCGCATCCTGCTGCCGATGATAAACGAGGCGATCTACACGCTCTATGAGGGCGTCGGCTCGGTGGAGGCGATCGACACGGCGATGAAGCTCGGAGCCAATCATCCGATGGGTCCGCTGCAGCTCGCCGATTTCATCGGCCTCGACGTCTGCCTCTCGGTGATGCAGGTGCTGCACGAGGGGCTGGCCGACTCCAAATATCGGCCCTGTCCGCTGCTGGTGAAATATGTCGAGGCCGGCTGGCTCGGCCGCAAGACGCAGCGCGGCTTCTACGATTACCGCAGCGGCACGCCCGTCCCGACCCGCTGAGGCGGTTTTCGGCTCATTCGGAGAAGCGAGCCCGAAGACTCGCAAAACCCTTCACTTTCGATGAAGCGGACGAGCGCGGCCGTCGCCGCGCGCCGGTCGACGACGACGCGCGGAGCCAGAGCGCGGCAATCGACCGCGGTTGCCGACGCCGCGCCGCCTTCCCAAATGGAGTCTCGTGGGCGTTCAACGAAAGACGAAAAACATGACCAATATTGCCGTTCACAATGGGGCCTGGGTTCTCGTCGGCGACGGCCGCAGGGCCTTGTTTCTGCAAAATCACGGCGATCCCGATCTGCTCGACCTGCGCGTCATGGAGGCGCGGGTGGATGAAAATCCGCCGACCCGCGAGCAGGGCAGCGATGCGCCGGGCCGCGCCTATGGCACGGCGGGCGCGCCGCGCAGCGCCGTCGAGAACGCCGATTGGCACGAGCTGGAGAAAGAGCATTTCGCTCGCGCGATCGCCGAGCGGATCAACACCGCCGCCGAGGCCGGCGAATTGAGCGAGATCGTCATCATCGCCCCGCCGCGCGTGCTCGGCGATCTGCGGCAGGAGCTGAGCCAAAAAGCCAAGAGCAAAGTGAAGGGCGAGCTGGACAAGGATCTGACCCGCCATCCTCTGCCCGAGATCGAGAAGGCCCTGGCGCGCGAATTCCGCGCGGAAGGATGAGGCCGCCTTCGCCCCGCTCCTCGCTCATGCGGCGAGGGAGCGGGGATTCTCAATAAGGCCCCAGCGGAAAATATTTCAGATAGAGCTCGGCGTAGACGCCCTTCTGGGCGACGCGCGCGAGCGCGTAATCCAGGGCGCGGCGCAGCGCTATATTGTTCTTTTTCACGGCGACGCCGACGCCGTCGCCGAAAAAATTCGGATCGGAATAAGGCCCGTCCTTGAACATGCAGCAATCGGCGGCGTCGGCGCCGTTCAGCCAAAAGGCCAGCGATATGGCGTCGCCGAACATCGCATGGGCGCGGCCCTCCTTCAGCGCCGTGCGCGCCTGCTGCGCGGTGGGATAGGTCGCCAGCGTCGATTTGGGAAAGAATTTGCGCAGATAGGCCTCATGCGCGCTGTCGGCGGCGACCGCTATGGTGCGATCGGCGAGCGCTTCCGGCGCGGCGCCGGGAAGCGTCGAATCCGTGCGCGTCACGAAGCGGCCCGGCGTCGTGTAATAGGGCGCGGTGAAATCCATTTTCTTGCGCGTCTCGGCGGTGATGGCGAAGGAGGCGATGGCGGCGTCGCCGGCGTTCTCGTCGAGCGCTGCGGCCAGCGTGTCCCAGCGGCGGCGCTGAATGGTGCAGGGAAGCTCCAGCTCCTCGCAAATGGCGCGCGCCAGATCGACATTGAAGCCGGCGATCGTTCCGTCCGGCAGAGCGAAATCGAAAGGCGGAAAATCATCCTCGGTGAGAAAGCGGATTTGCTTGATCGCGGAGAGGTCGGGCTTTTCTATTTTGCGCGACGGGTCCCAGAAGGAAGGAGCGGCCGCATTGGTCGTCTCCGCAGCGCGCGACGAAGCGCCCGCTAGTAATAAAATGACGAGCGCCGAGCGAAAGCTTGTCAAAATCGAGCTTCTGCGCCAAGCTTCCGCCACTGTTCTTTTCTCGCAGATCATTCGAGGCCTCGCAGCCGCACGGCGCGGCGGGAGCCCGCGCGTCGCGGAGATTAGCGTATGAGCGTGAATCCGGTCGATAGGGTTTCGCCGTATCCGCCGATTCCGCATCGCGACGACAGCGCCGGATTTGCGCGCCGGCGTGAGGCTGCGAGCGAATCCGCGCTCGCCCGCCAACGCGCGCGCCCAGCGCCGGAGACGCCGACGCCCGGCGCGGGCCGGCCGCTCCCCGCCGAGATCGCCTTTCTCGCCGCACATGGCGCGCCACTGGTTCTGCTGCAATATGGCGCGACCATCGCCCGCCGTCAGGGCGTCACGGCCGATGTCGCGCTGATCGCCGAAGGGCTGATTCCCGAAGAGCGCTTCTATCGCATTCTGGCGACCGAGCTCAGCGTTCCCTATCTCGATCCTCCGCCCGCGCTCGAGCCCTCGGACAGCATCGAGCTGGATGTCGCGCGCGGCTACGCCCGTCTCGCCGAGGAGCCGAGGGGCCTGCGCTTTCTGTTCGCGCCGCGCGGCGAGCAGATATCCCGGCTCGTCGGCGTGACGCGGTCCTCGGCCGGGCGGCCGCTCTTCGCGCTCACGCGCCCCTTCGTGTTCGAGGAGGCGTTGCGCCGCCGCTCGGCGCGCAAGCTCGCCGAGGCCGCCGCCTATTCGGTGGAGCGCGTCACGCCGGAGCTCGCCGCGCGGCGGGCGCTCCACGGCCGCGCGCCGCTCGGCTTCGCGCTCGGCAATCTCGCTCTGATCGCAGCTTGGCTCGCGCCGGCGCCGCCGATCGCCTCGAGCGTCGCGGCGCTGCTCGCTGCGCTGTTCCTCGCCAATATAGGCCTGCGTCTTCATGTCTGCGCGATGCGCGGCCGCGGGCGCGAGACGGCGCCCGCGCTGGAGGAGCGCGATCTCCCAGTCTATTCCATCGTCGTGGCGCTCTATGACGAGGCCGGCGTCGTTCCGCAATTGACCGAGGCGCTCCGCGCGATCGACTATCCGCCCGCCAAGCTCGACGTGAAATTCGTCGTCGAATGCGACGATCTCGAAACCTCCGCGGCCCTGCGCGCCGCGCGTCTGCGGCCGGGCTGGGAGATTATCGTCGCGCCGTCCGGCGCGCCGCGCACCAAGCCGCGCGCGCTCAATGTGGCGGTTCCCTTTTTGCGCGGCTCGCTGGTCGCCATTTTCGACGCCGAGGATCTGCCCGATCGCCGCCAGCTGCGCGACGCCGCCGCGCTTTTCGCCGCGGCCGATGAAAATCTCGCCTGCCTGCAAGCCAGCCTCTTCATCCACAATCATCGGCGCAATTGGATGACGGCCATGTTCTGCATCGATTACGCGGTCTTGTTCGAGGTGATCGACAAGGGCGCCTCGGCGGCCGGCCTGCCGTTTTTTCTCGGCGGCTCCTCCAATCATTTTCGCCTTTCGGCGCTGCGCGCCGTCGGCGCCTGGGACGCATTCAATGTGACGGAGGACGCCGATCTCGGCCTGCGGCTGCTGCGGCGCGGCTATGCGATCCGCACCTTCGCCTCGCGCACGCAGGAGCAGGCGCCGACGCGCTTTTCGGCTCTGTTGACGCAGCGCAGCCGCTGGATGAAAGGCTGGATGCAGACCGCTCTCGTCCATTGCCGCGACCCTTCCGCCTATTTCGCCGACCTCGGCCTCCTGCGCGGAGCGGCGGCGCTGGTCCTGCTGGCAGGCGGCTTCGTCGCGCCGCTCCATGCGCCGATTTTCTTGTTCTTTCTCGCCTATGACGCAGCCTTCGGGGCGCTGCTGGCGCCGTCGACGCTCGGCGACGGTCTCGCCAGCGGCCTTTATTGCGCCGTCGCCTGCGGCGGGCTCGCGGCGAGCGTTCGGCCGCGCCTCGTCGCCATGGGCGAGGCAGACATTCTCTGGCTCTGGCCGGCGCTGTTGCGCTGGCCGCTGTGGGGTCTGATGCTGTCCTTCGCCGCCTGGCGCGCCTTGCGCGAGCTGTGCGTCAGGCCCTTCTATTGGGACAAGACCGAGCATTTTCCGATCGCCGGAGCGCGGAGCCGATGAGACCATGACCAGACGCGCGCGCGCCAAAGACGCTTCGGCCGCGACATTCGACCCGGCCTCGGCGCAGGAGGATTCGTCTTCCACGATCGCCAAACATTCGCTGGTCATCGCCGGCCACAGCACCAGCGTCTCGCTCGAGCGTGTGTTCTGGGAGGCGTTGAAGCGGGCGGCGGAGGAGGACGGCTGCTCGCTCGCCGGCCTCGTCGCGCGCGTGGACGCCGCCCGCGGCCGCGCCAATCTCTCCTCGGCGCTGCGCGTCTACGCAATGGAGCGGGCGCTCGGCCGCGGCTGAC
The DNA here is from genome assembly GCF_011378635.1 of Methylosinus sp. RM1. Taxonomy (NCBI): domain Bacteria; kingdom Pseudomonadati; phylum Pseudomonadota; class Alphaproteobacteria; order Hyphomicrobiales; family Methylocystaceae; genus Methylosinus; species Methylosinus sp. RM1. The sequence continues at coordinate 10,285 of NZ_WOVC01000027.1, read as the reverse complement.
GCGCCGGTCAGATCACGACGCCGGCGCCGTCCGCGCGCGGCGAGCGGCGGGAAGCGCCCGCGCGGCCAGTAGAGCGATTGTGGCGGCGGCGTAGAGCAGGGGCTCCGCCGGCCAGGATTTCACGATCAGCAGAAAATGCGCCGCCGCCAATATGGCCGCGACATAGACGAGTCGGTGCAGCCGCGCCCAGGCAGCGGCCCCGAGCCGGCGGATCGCCGCGTTGTTGGACGTCGCGGCCAGAGGGACGAGGATGACGAAAGCCGCCATGCCGATCGTCACATAGGGCCGCTTCAAAATATCGCGGCCTATGGCGGACCAGTCGAAGCCATGGTCGAGCGCGACATAGGCGGAAAGATGCAGCGCCGCATAATAGAAGGCGAGCAGCCCCAGCGCGCGGCGATAGCGCGAGAGATCGACGCCCGCGCGGCGCAGCGGCGAGATCAGCAGGCACAGCAGCAGAAAGCGCAAGGACCAGAGCCCGAGCTCCTGCTCCAGGGCCTTGATCGGCTCCGGCCCCAGCCGGTCCTGAAGGCCGAGATAAAAGGTCCAGGCCGCCGGGACGAGGCCCGCGACATAGACGACGAGCTTTGGGATGCGGAGAGCGGCGCGCATTTAAAAATACCGCTCGAGGTCCATGCCGCTATAGAGCGAGGCGACCTGATCGGCATAGCCATTGTACATCAGCGTCGGCCGCCTTTTGGCGAAGAGTCCGCCCTCGCCGATCCGCCGCTCTGTGGCCTGGCTCCAGCGCGGATGGTCGACATTGGGGTTGACGTTGGAATAGAAGCCGTATTCGCGCGGATTTTGAATGTTCCAGGACGTCTTGGGCTGCGTCTCCACGAGCGAAATGCGCACGATGGATTTGATGCCCTTGAAGCCATATTTCCACGGAACCACCAGCCGCAGCGGCGCGCCATTCTGATTGGGCAGCGTCTCGCCATAGAGGCCGGTGGCGAGAATTGTGAGCGGATGCAGCGCCTCGTCGAGCCGCAGCCCCTCGACATAGGGCCAGGGCAGAAGCTGCAGCAGGCCCTTCTGGCCGGGCATTTCCTCCGGCCGCACCAGAGTCTCGAAGGCCACATATTTGGCGGAGCCCAGAGGTTCTACGCGCTTCAATATCTCCGAGAGGGGCGCGCCGATCCAGGGAATGACCATGGACCAGCCTTCGACGCAGCGCATTCGATAGACGCGTTCCTCGAGCGCGAGCGGTTTTATCAGGTCCTCGAGCCGATAATCCGCGGGCTTTGCGACGAGTCCGTCGATTCGCACCGTCCAGGGCTCGGTGGTCAGCGTATGAGCGTTGTCGGCCGGATCGCTCTTGCGGCCGCCGAACTCGTAGAAATTATTATAGGCCAGCACATCCGCCCGCGGCGTCTTGGGCTCGTTGGTCGAGAAAGCGCTGCGCGCGGCGGCGAGCGGCGCCGCCTGCGCCGCGCCCGCGAAAGCGAGGCCCGCGCCGAAGCCGGCGAGAAACTCGCGCCGCCGCAGATAGAGGGAGCGCGGCGTGATCTCGGATGGGGCGATGTCGGGCGAATGGCGAATCAGCATTTCGCGCCTCGGGCAAAAAGAAAGAGCGGCCGGCCCTATCGGGTCCGCCGCTCCTATTTCGTCGGCCGGCGCGCGAGCGTTACGCCGCGCGCGTCTCGCGTCAGAGCGAGGCCGCGGGCAGCGCCTCGAGCCGCGCAATTCCGGCGCGCACAGCGGACTGCACCTTCTCGAAGGCGCGGACCTCGATTTGCCGCACGCGCTCGCGGGAGACGCCGAACTCCTCCGACAAATCCTCGAGCGTGACGGGATCGTCGGAGAGGCGGCGCGCCTCGAAGATGCGGCGCTCGCGCGGGTTGAGCACGGTCAGCGCGCCACGCAACGCGTCCAGCCGATTGTCGCTCTCCTCCTGATGCATGAGCACATGCTCCTGATCGGTGGAGGAATCGTCGACGAGCCAGTCCTGCCACTCGCCTTCGCCTTCCTCGCGCAGCGGCGCATTGAGCGAGGCGTCGCCGGCCATACGGCGGTTCATCTCGATTACGTCCTGCTTGGAGACGCCGAGGCGGGTGGCGATCGTCTCGACATGCTCGGGCGTCAGATCGCCGTCCTCGAAGGCCGAAATCTTGCTCTTGGCCTTGCGGAGATTGAAGAACAGCTTCTTCTGGCTCGCGGTGGTGCCCATTTTCACGAGCGACCAGGAGCGCAGGATATATTCCTGGATCGAGGCGCGGATCCACCACATGGCGTAGGTGGCCAGCCGAAAGCCGCGGTCCGGCTCGAAGCGCTTGACCGCCTGCATCAGGCCGACATTGCCCTCGGACACGATCTCGCCGATCGGCAGGCCATAGCCGCGATAGCCCATGGCGATCTTGGCGACGAGCCGCAGATGGGAGGTGACGAGCTTTTGCGCGGCTTGCGGGTCCTCGTGCTCGCGCCAGCGCTTTGCGAGCATATATTCTTCCTGCGGCTCCAGCATGGGGAACCGGCGGATCTCGGCGAGGTATCGCGCGAGGCCGCTTTCACCGGAGACGATGGGCAGGGCGTTCGCCATTTTCACCTCCTGACGGGCCCCCGATATGCGGCGAGCCCGTAATGCGCGACCGCGAGCGCCGGCCGCAACGCCTCAATATAGACCGATCCGAGCATGGCCGAAAGATGGCTGTTCGCTAAGCGCCGAATGGCCGTCGGGTTAAATTTCTGTAATGTGCGTAGGGGCGTCGCAAAGGGGGCGTCGCAGATTGCCAACGCTACTTAGCGCGCGGCGGCGCGGCGTCACGCGCAGAGGCGGCGCAGGCGCGGACGATGCGCGAATGCGAATGCGTCTACCTCTTGCGGATGCTAATCTCCACCTATGCTCTGTCGAAACGACCCGAGGTTGCGCTATGCAGAAGAAGGTGACGATCACGATCGACGAAGCGGTTTATGACGGCTTGGTCCGCGTCATTGGACGAAGGAAGATCAGCCGCTTCCTCGAGGATTTGGCGCGACCGCATGTGTTGAGCGACGATCTCGCCGACGCCTATCGCGCGATGGCGGCGGATGCGACGCGCGAGCAGGAGGCGCTGGACTGGAGCGAGGCTCTGATCGCGGACGCGCGCAATGCTGCGCGGTGAGGTTTGGTGGATCGACTTCGACTCCTCGAAAGGGGGCGAGATACGCAAGCGCAGGCCAGCCGTCATCGTCAGCAACGACGCCGCCAACGCCGCCTTGAACCGGGTGCAGGTCGTGCCACTGACCAGCAACACCGGGAGGCTCTATCCGAGCGAAGCCGTGGTCTCCATCGGCGCCAAGCAGAGCAAAGCGATGGCGGATCAATTGACGACCGCAGCGAAGGAACGGTTCAGAGATCGCCTCGGGAAGCTATCGCGAGACGATATGGAGGCCGTCGAGCGAGCGATTAGAGTCCCAGCTCGCTCTCTAAAGTGTTTTCAAGCGAAGCCTGAACCGGCCGGGGCGACACGCCAGAACTCCGCGGCGCCGGGCGGGAGCGTCGCCAGCATGCGATCGAATTCCGCCTCGTCCACGCAGGCGCGCAGAGCGCCGGCGACATCGACGATGGCGCTGTCGGGCGAAAAATTATGGCCGCGCCGCAAGGATCGGACTTCCTCCGTCAGCGCCGCTCGGGACGAGAATGCGCGCGGCGGCTCCTCCACGTCCCAATCGGCGACGAAGATCGCGCGTAGCACCGGAGGAAGCGCGCCCGCGAAGCGAATGGCGTCCGAAATTTCGAGGCGTCGGCGGAATGTCAGCAGAACGCCCTGCGCCGTCGTATAGGCCTGATTGCGCGTCGTCAGCCCTGTGCGTTCGACGACGAGCCGCAGGAAGCGCTCGAACTCCTCTGAGGCGTGCTGATACTCCATCGGAATCGGCATGGCTCGTGGTCTTGTGGTAGCGGGTCAGCTCGCCTCGAGCGCCTTCTGCAGAGCCGTGAGGTCTTCCGGCAATTCGCTCTCGAACATCAGCTCCTCGCGCGTCACCGGATGAGCGAAGCCGAGCGAGGCCGCGTGCAGCGCCTGGCGGCCGAGCGTCTCCACGGCGGCGCGGGCGGCGGGCGCGAGCAGCGCGGTCTTGGTCTTGAAGCCGGCGCCATAGGTCGCGTCGCCGATCAGCGGATGGCCGATATGGGCCATATGCACGCGAATCTGATGCGTGCGGCCGGTCTCGAGCTGGCAGGCCACGAGTGACGCAGGTCCGAAGCGCTCGACCAGCTCCCAATGCGTCACCGCCTCGCGGCCGCGCTCTTCGGGCACGACGGCCATTTTCTCGCGCTGCGTCGAGTGGCGGCCGATGGGCGCCTCGATCACGCCATGGCGACGCTCAGGCGCGCCCCAGACGAAGGCGAGATATTCGCGCACCAGATGCAGCTTGCGGCCGTGATCCTCGAAGAGGCGCGACAGGCCCTTATGCGCGGCGTCGGTCTTGGCGACGACCAGCAGGCCGGAGGTGTCCTTGTCGATGCGATGCACGATGCCGGGCTTTTTGACGCCGCCTATGCCGGATAGGCTCGCGCCGCAATGGGCGAGCAGCGCGTTGACCAGCGTTCCCGTCTCATGGCCATGGGCGGGATGCACCACGAGGCCGGCGGACTTGTCGACGACCAGCAGATGCGCGTCTTCGAACACCACATTCAGCGGAATATTTTCTGGCTGCGGCTCGGCGGGCTCGGGCGGCGGCACGGCGAGGGTGACGGAATCGCCCGCGGCGAGGCGGCGGCTGGCGTCGCGCGCGGCGCCGCCGCCGATCGTCAGCCGCCCGTCCTCGATCAGCGCTTTCAGCCGTGTGCGGGAGAGATGCGCGGCGACGAGCTCCGGCCGCTCGGCGAGGAAGCGATCGAGCCGCGCCCCCGCCGCCTCCGGGGGAACCTCGAAGGAGAACAGAATATCGTCTTCCTCTTCGATCAAAGCGATTTCTGCGGCGCCTTCGCGCATGGATTTCCTTCTCATGCTGTCGGCGTGCTAACCAGCGCGCCTGTCCTCGATTTCGTATCGGAGCCCGACCATCACGCCCGCCCCATCCACGCCGAATTGCGTCATCGTCGGCGGCGGACCGGCCGGTCTCTTCGCCGCGGACCAGCTCGCGCAGCAGGGCGCGAGCGTGACCGTCTATGAGCGCAAGCCGAGCGTCGCCCGCAAATTTCTGATGGCCGGGCGCGGCGGCCTCAATATCACGCATAGCGAGCCGCTCGATAGGCTTATCGCCCGCTATGGCGAAGCCGCAGATCGGCTCGGCCCGATCATCCGCGCCTTTCCGCCGCAACGCTTGCGCGACTATTGCGCCGAACTCGGCGAAGAGACCTTCGTCGGCTCCAGCGGGCGCGTCTTCCCCAAGAGCTTCAAGGCCTCGCCGCTGCTGCGGGCGCTGCTCGGGCGGCTCTCCGTCAATGGCGTGACCATAGAAACGCGCGCGCTCTTCGCGGGCTTTGCGGGGGGCGGCGAATTGCTGATCGAGAATGCGCAGGGCGCGCGGCGCGCCATCGCCGCCGATGCGACGATTTTGGCGCTCGGCGGCGCCTCCTGGCCGCGGCTCGGCGCCGATGGCGGCTGGACCGAAATCCTGCGCGCGAAGGGAATCGAGATCGCGCCGCTCGCGCCGGCCAATTGCGGCGTGACGGTCGAATGGCCGGCGGAATTCCGCGCCGCTTTCGAAGGGACGCCATTGAAGACCATTGCTCTGCGCCATTGCGACGAGCGCGTCTTCGGCGACATTGTGATCACGCGAACGGGCCTCGAAGGCGGCCCGGTCTATGCGCTCGCCTCCGGCCTGCGCCGCGCGATCGCGCGCGACGGCGCCGCGACGCTGCACATCGATCTGCGTCCGAGCGGCGCGGTCGAAGAGATTGCGCAAAAACTGGCGCGCCCGCGCGAAAAGCAATCGCTCGCGACCTTTCTGCGCAAGACGCTGCGGCTGACGAAGCAGGAGATCGCGCTGCTGCGTTTGTCCGGGCCATTGCCGCAGGAGGCCGGAGCGCTCGCCGAGCGCGTGAAAAACCTCCCGCTCGCCATTGTCGGGACGGCTGGCCTCGAGCGCGCGATTTCCACCGCCGGCGGCGTGCGCTTCGCGGCGCTCGACGACGATCTGATGCTGAAAAAGCTTCCCGGCGTCTTCATCGCCGGCGAAATGCTGGATTTCGACGCGCCGACCGGCGGCTATCTGCTTCAGGCGAGCTTTTCGAGCGCTTTCGTCGCGGCTCGCGGCGCCGCGCGGGCGCTCGGCCTCGTCGGCCGGGGCGCGCATTTTTAAAAACGACCATCTGTCGAGCGAGGCCGCCGCAGTCGATTATTCTTCTGAGAGCGCCTGTCGCGACAAAGCGCAGCCTATCGGCAAAACGCGCGATTAAGCCTATTGCGTCTATAGGAATTATAATCTTAAATGCCGAATAAGGTTTCGAATGCGGGAGCTTTCCATGACAGCTGCGGCAGCACAATCGCTTATTCTCGGACGAGAGCCCATCGCGGCGACGCCTAATGTCCGCGCCGCCCAATCTCTCTTGATCCCCAATGGCGACCGTCAGAATTATCCGGTGCGAATCGCCGCCATTCTCGCTTACGCGTTGCTGCTCGGCGCGGCGTTGACCTTCTCCGCGCCGCAGAACGAGCCGACCGTCGAGGAGCCCTTGGAGCTGGTGGTCGTTCCCAGTCCGGCGGTCGATCAGCCGCCGCCCGAAGAGATTCCTCCGCCCGAGGAGCTCGACGATACGCCGCCGCCGCCGCCGGAGGCGATCGAGCCGGTCGCGCCGATCGAGCCGCCCAAGCCGCCGGCCCCCAAGCCCGTTCCCAAAGTGGTGGAGAAAAAGCCGCCGACGCCGCGCCCGACCGCTGCTCCGCGCCAGGAGGCCGCGCCCTCTCAGGGCGTCGCCACCAACGCCAATGCGCAGCAATCCATCGCCGCCAATCAATTCCTCTCCTGTATGCAGCGCTCGGCGCGCAACGCCGCGCCCGACTCCCCCATTCCCAAGCACGGGCGCGTCGCCTATCGCGCCATCTTCGGCGCCAATGGCGCGATGACCGGCTTCAACATCGTCACCTCCTCCGGCAATCCCACGCTCGACGCCATTGCGACGCGGGTCGGCTCGCGGTGCGGATCATTGCCGGCGATCGGACGCGTCTTCGCCGTCAGCGGCGGCGTCGTCTTCTAGCGTTTCCAGCCGAAGCGGGCGCCGGTTCGGCGTTGGAAACGCGTCAAAACAAAAGACTCTAACCAGAACCGCGGCGAGTTTCCCGCCGCATACCGTCTCTCCGCTCGACCAAGGACGAAAACCAAAATGAGTGATCCAGCAATCGGCGCGGCCTCCGCCGCCGTCGCCCACGCCCTCTCGCCGATCGAGCTTTTTTTGCAGGCGGATTCGATCGTCAAGACCGTCATCGTCCTGCTGCTGCTCGCCTCGGCCTGGGGCTGGGCCGTGATCGCCGAAAAGCTCATTCGCCTCACTCTGCTGCATCGCCGCGCCAGCGCGCTCATCGCGAGCGTTCAGAACGATCTTCCGGTGACGGAAGTGGCGCCGGCTTTCGCCGCCGCGCCGGCGAGCGATCCGCTCGCACAGGTCTATAGAGCCGCGGTGGAGGAATATCAGCGCTCCGCCGATCTCGTCGCCTCCGAGGGCCAGCGCGACGCGCTGCAGGAGCGCGTGCATCGCGTCTCCGTGCTGGCCAGCGCCGCCGCGCTCGATCAGCTGCAGCAGCGTCTCCCGGCGCTCGCCACCATCGGCGCCGTCGGGCCTTTCGTCGGCCTGTTCGGCACGGTTTGGGGCATTATGAACTCCTTCCAAGGCATCGCCGCCTCCAACAACACCAGCCTCGCGGTGGTCGCGCCCGGCATTGCGGAGGCGCTGTTCGCCACCGCGCTCGGCCTCGTCGCCGCTATTCCGGCGGTGGTCTTCTACAACCGCATCAGCGGCGACATCGGCGCTTATGGCAAGCGCGTGACCGCCTTCATCGGCGTCTTCGAGGTCGAGCTGTCCCGTCATCTGTCGCGCAAAGGAGAGCGTCATGGCCTTCGCGTTGCGTAAGCACGATTCGGAATTCGATTCTCAGCCGATCGCCGACATCAATGTCACGCCGCTCGTCGATGTGATGCTCGTCCTGCTCATCGTCTTCATGGTCGCCGCGCCGCTGATGACCTCCGGCATTCCGGTCGATCTGCCGAAGGTGCAGGCCAAGCAGCTCAACGATCAGAAGCCGCCGATCGTCGTCAGCGTCGACGCGGGCGGAGGCTTCTTCGTCGACAAGCGCGAGGTCCCGGCGGACGGATTGCTCGCCGCGCTCAGCGAGGGCAGCGACAACAGCAAGGATCGCCGCATCCATGTGCGCGCCGACAAGACCGTGCCTTACGGGCGCGTCGTGGAGGCCATGGGGGCGATCAATTCCGCCGGCTACTCCAAGGTGGCGCTGGTCTCCGAGGCGCCGACGGGCGGAGCGAAATCCGCTTCGGCGCCGTGATGTGAATTCCGTTCGCTCCGCTCGCGGAGATCGGCTTCATACATAACGAGACACTGCCGTCATGGCCGGGACAAGCCCGGCCATGACGTCGCGGGGGCGAGGTTGCTCGCAACTTCGACCTGTTTCGAGCCGCCCCGACTTTTCTAAATCCTCGACATTTCACGCATCCTCGACTTGGCCCGACTACGGGTCGTCGGCGCAACCCCTCCCCAGGCGCGCGGGCGACCCGGCTTTTCGTTGGGGCCTCAAAACGCCGTGCGGCGCTCCAGCGCTGCGGCCAGCGTGCCTTCGTCGAGATAATCCAGCTCGCCGCCGACCGGCACGCCATGGGCGAGGCGCGTCGTCTTCACGCCGAGCGGGGCCAGCAGATCGGCGAGATAATGCGCCGTCGTCTGCCCGTCGACCGTGGCGTTCACGGCGATGATCGCCTCGCGCACGGAGCCTTCGCTCACGCGCTGCATCAGGCGCGCAATGTTGAGCTCATTGGGGCCGACGCCATCCAGAGGCGACAGCACGCCGCCGAGCACATGATAGCGCGCCGCCAGCAGTCCGGCGCGCTCCAGCGCCCAGAGATCGGCCACCGTCTCGACAATGACCAGAATGCCGGCGTCGCGCCGCGTGTCGCGGCAGATGGCGCAGGGATCGCTGGTGTCGATATTACCGCAGGTCGTGCAGGTGAGAATGCGCTCATGCGCGACGCGCATCGCCTCGCCGAGCGGGCCGAGCAATTCCTCGCGCTTGCGCATGAGATGCAGCACGGCCCGCCGCGCCGAACGCGGCCCGAGCCCGGGCAATCGCGCCAGCAATTGCACGAGGCGCTCGATCTCGGGTCCGGCGATGCGTTCGGCCAATGGGGGGAGCCTGGTGAGTGGCGAATTGCGAGTAGCGAATAGCGAATAGCGAGTAGACCTATTCGCTATTCGCTATTCGCTACTCGCTCCGATCAGAACGGCAGCTTCAGCCCCGGCGGCAGCTGCAATCCGCCGGTCACTTCCTTCATCTTCTCGGCGAGCGTCTCCTCCGCCTTGGCGCGCGCCTGCGCATGGGCGGTGACGATCAGATCCTCGAGAATGTCGCTCTCCTCCGGCTTCAAAAGGCTCGGATCGATGGCGAGGCGCTGCAGCGCGCCTTTGGCGGTCATCGTCACTTTCACGAGCCCGCCGCCGGCTTCGCCTTCCACCAGAGTCTGGTCGAGCTGCCCTTGCAGCTCGGCCATCTTCGATTGCATGGCCTGCGCCTGCTTCATCAGTCCCATGAAGTCGAGCATATTTCTCTCCTCGCGCGGCGACGTTTCAGACGTCGTCCGGCTCCTCGTCGTCATAAGCCAATTCGGCGCCGGCCGTCGCGGCCTGCTCCGTCTCCTTGCCGCGCACGGCGACGATCTCCGCGCCGGGAAACCGCGCCAATATGCTCGCCACCAGCGGATCGGCCTCGATCCCGGAGCGCTTCTCGCTCTCGCGGGCCACGGCCTCCTCGCGCAGCGTCGGCTCGCCGCCGGCGGCGGCGAGCGCCACCAGCCAGCGCGTCCCGGTCCAGTCCTGCAGCTTCTGCATCAAGAGCTGCGGAAGCCGCGTCGAGCCGCCCGGCGCCAGCTCGAACTCGATGCGCCCCTGCTCGAAGCGCACGAGGCGAACTTCTGTCTCGAGCGCGATCTTCAATTGTATGTCGCGTTTCTCGCCCGCCAGGGCCACGAGCGCGCGGAAATCGGCGATTTTCACCCCCGCCGCCGGGGAAGGCTCCGCCGCGCGGCGCTGGGCCGGCGCGGCGCTGGTCGCGACCACCGAAGGCGCGGGCGAGAAAGTCGCGGGCTTGGGCGCCGGCGCGAGCGCGACCGGGGGCCGCTCGACGGGCGCCGCCGCGGG
>NZ_WOVC01000026.1:0-59282 GCF_011378635.1 Methylosinus sp. RM1 | reverse complement strand
CTCGCACGAAAACGCATTCGCCCCGAGTTCGTCATCACATGGTCGTTATGGCGACGAGCGCACCAAGCCGAAGCAAGGCGAGCCCATCTGAAAAAGCAACTGTAATGCTAGAGAATTATAGCGTAGACGTAGTTCTCATCCGGATCCCGCGTGGCCCGCCAGCCCACTCACACCAGAGTGCGACGCGCTATCCAAATCCGCTATTTTGCCGGCAAGGATCGTACGAAGGTATCCCTACGCTGCGCAGCTTCGCTCTATTCCATCGATTTTGAAAAGGCGGCCCACGGCGTAGGGATACTCTTCAGAAAGCGATCAGAACGGCGAAGGGCACGCATAGCGGTCCTCGAACCGCGTTAGCGGTTCGACACGCCGAAGCTGCGCTGACCCATTTTCAGGCGGCTCGATAGAGGCAGCCTGATCGACGCATCAGGACGTGACGAGCATGTCGCAGGGCGGGTCGTTCAAATAGGCGCGCGTTCGGCTTCCGCCCGGCGTGGCGAAGCCGGCGCCGCTCATTCCCATGACCAGAAGATCCGGCTGCGATTGTCGGACGACCTTGCCGATGCCGGCGTCGACATCGTTGCGCTCGAGCATCGGAACGATATGAGGCAAGGCGTCGCCGACGCCGCGATCCGTGAAACGGCGTAATTCCTCCCGGACGTCTCTCTCTATCTGCGAAGACCTTTCGTCCCGCAGCTCTTTCAGCTCCTCCGGTTTGAAGCGAACGAATTGCGGGAATGGCGTCTCATAGACATGGAGGACATGGAATTCGGCGCGGGGAGCCACGGCGAGAGCGGCGTGCAGCGCGCGCCTCGCGCATTCCGAGAAGTCGGTGTTGACGAGCACGAGACAGTAGGGTCCGCGGGGACGATTCTTCGCCAGCAGAACCGGCGCCCCGCAGTTCTGTATTGCAAAATGGGCGACGGTCTCGAAAAATAGATCGGCGATGAGGCTTTCGTGATGGAGGCCGAGGATGACGAGATCGGCGTCGATCTCCTGGACGCTCCGCGCGATCTCCCGCGCCGGATCGCCGACAGAAACGCGAAGCTGCGGCTTCACGCTCGAAGCCGATACATAGTGGCGCAACTTGCGCTCGGCGGCTCTCCGCTCCGCCTCGGAAGAATCATAGGGCAAAACATGAATGAGCGCGAGCTCGGCCTCATGTTCGCCGACGAGCTGCGCCGCTCGCTCGAAGGCGCGGTCGCCATGAGCGCTCAGGTCGAGCGCCACGAGAATACGCTTCATGATGACCTCACCTCGGTCGATTTAGAAGAAATAGGCCCGAAGGAGCGAGCGTCAAAGAGCGAGATGAGCGGGACGACCGGGATCGAGGCGCCCGGACGTCACGCTTTCAAAGCGCTGCGGCCGCATTAAATAGCCGATGCGCAAAGGAGCGGATCGATGGCGGCAGAGATTGGGCTTCGGAGCGATTACGATGCGCCCTCCTTGCGAGCGATAGCGAAGCGTTCGGCGCGCCGTCTCCTCGCCTCGACGTCGATTTCTACGAAGGCGACGCGCGCAGCGAGGCGGCGACTTGCGCCGCGCCGACGCTCACCTGCCGAGCGATCGCGTGCTATTGCTGAGTCTCCATACGCTAAAGACGCACAACGCGACCGTCAGGAGCAAGAGTTCCGCCAAGCTCGTCGCGCGCCGCCAAATCCCGTGGCCGGAGCGCTCCTCCGTCCAGACGAAACGCGGCATGTCCCGCAGATCGGCTTCGCTAACGGCAGTTCCCGAGAGGATCATGGGAAACACATATGACAGCCTCTGGCGGTAGTAATCCGACGCCAAACGCTGGAAATGCCGATGTCGTCCGAGATTCGTGCCGGCGAGATCGCTCATCGCCTCGAAGGTTGTAGCGGCGGGCGAGAGAAACCGATAAGTTTCGACGAACTGCTGTCGGCGATCGAGCGTCGCTTCGAAGTCGTCCATCCAAGGACGCATCATTTCGCTCACCTCCCGCTGTATATGGAAGTACCGAAGCGTGGTCGGCTGAATATAAACCTTGCCGTTCCTGGGGCCGGGATCGCGAAGCGTCTCATAGTCCGTTCGATCGAGATCGGCATAGTGGCGCATAGCGGCCTCATGGAGCTTGTGAAGCTTCTGAACCATCTCGATTCGACTCGGCGCTGGGTGAATGACGTCGACAGCGACACTCAATGTCACGGGAGCCACCAAGACGACGGCCACCCAGACGCCTGCGAGCACGATGGCGTTGACGGCCGACGATTTGCCCAGCGCGTTCACCATGACCGCCACCGCGATCCAAAACAGCCCGTAGACGCACGCCGAGGCCGACCATAGGAGGCCCGAAGCGGCCACGTTCCAGAAGTCGGACGAGGAACGCGCGAGCAGCGCGACCGCGAGCGGCAGGATCGCCAGCGGCGTCAGCAACGCCAGCCCCCTTACCGCGACCTTTGCCAGCACGACGACGGCGAGAGGCGCCGGCTGCGCCAGCAGCATTCGGAGCGTTCCTCGCTCGCGCTCGGCGGAGAGCAGATTGTAGCTCAACGCCAAGATCAGCAATGGGAGAAGATAGACCGCCACATAAGCCGCGTCGAAATGACCGGCCGATAAATGCCAGGGATTTTCGATATCGCTGTCATAGACGAAATTGACCTCGCTACGCCCAGAGATTCGAAAATAGCTCGGCAGAATATCCGATTGGCCGAGGGTCAACGGAGCGAGAGGAGCCGACGGCATGATCGCGTAGCGCAGGCCCGCACCCGAGGCGAGCAGCGACGACGGATTTGTCGGATTGGCGTAGACGTCGAGCTTGTCGGTTTCCGCTGTCCTCAACTGGGCCGCCAGATTGTCGACACGGCTGTCTTGCTCGCGCAGCAGCGCGACGAGAAGCTCGTCCCTTTCGTCAACGCGAAGCAATCCATTGTACAATCCGCCACAGATCAGCGCGAGCAGGAGCGCCACGGCGATCGGCAAGCTACGGTCTCGCCACAGCAGCAGGAGCTCATGGCGCGCCACGGTCCAAAACGCGCATGATGCGGAAACGGCGCGGGCGGTCTCGGCCATTCGGCGGCTCCCTTCCCGATCAGAGCGGACGCAACCGGCGCACGGATGCGACGGCCGACAACAACGACAAAACGAAACCGGCCGCCAACACGATCAGATTCGGCCAGCAACGCGCCAAGGCCCAACCGCTCGGCGGGCTCGCATAGTCGAACGGCGGAACCTTGCGCCATAGTTCCGCGTCGGCCTGATAATTGTACCCTTCGGCCCCGGCGTGGACGATGCGGTCGTCGCTCATCATGTCTTGAATGAGACGCCGGTGGCGCTCGGCGGCGGCGGCGAAGTCTCGTTGATGAGCGAGGTCGGTTCCCGCCATGCCGGTCGACAATCCTCGCAGCGCGACCAGAGGCGAAAGCGCGCCGATCGTTTCCTGCGCGCGCTGCTGGCGCGCGAAGACGTCCCAGAGGGCGCCGTAATGTTTGTCGAACACGAGGTAGGCGGCGTGATCGTCGATCTGCAGCGCCCTTCCTGTCTCCTCGATCGGGACGTCCTGGGAGCGCTTCACGTGGAAGTTCTCCTCCAGAGCCTGCCGACGCGCGTGCTCGAGCCCGTCAGCGACCGCGGAGTCGAACGCAAACGCCGTTGGAGTGGGATACTGAATCCGGGACAATTCGGATGCGGCTCGAGGAATGACGACCGTCGCGACGATCCAGGCGGCGAGAAGCACGATCAGCGCCACGCGCGAATTTGGAGCCGCGGCCGACACGGCCAGCGTCGAGAATAGGAACGTGCCGAGATAAAGGCAGTATCCCAGCAACAGCCAGGCAAGACGCGCGAGACTGTCGCCGAGGTCGCCGCTGGCGAACACGGCGGCCAGTAGGAGGACGACAGTCGGAAGGAGAAGCGTCGCGACGCCCGCGGCGACCGCCGTCGCCTTGCCCCATAGCAAGCGATGCGGCGGCACGCCGAGGCTCGAGAGCTGACGCAGCGTCCCCTGCTCGCGCTCGCCGGCGAAAGCGTCGAAGCCGATCAGCAAGACGACCAGCGGGCCGATCATCTGCAGCACGAAGGCCGCCGACAAATCGCCGAAGCGACGCAATCCGGTCGCGTCTCGAGCCGGCCGAAATTTGAGATCGCTCTGTTCATGCGCTTCGAGCCAGACCGTCGCGCCGACATAAGGCTCGAGGCCAGGATCGAACAACGCCAAAGTCGTTTCGGGTTTGAACACGAACATGCCCAGATGCGCGGCGGAATGCGGGTTTTTACGGCCCTGCGCCACCCAGGTTTCATATCCTTCCAATTGCGCGGCTCGACGCTCCTGCGCCAGCTCGCCGTGATGCCGCCAGCCGACGGCGATCGAGGACAGCAAAAGAACGAGCGCGAGGCCGCCGACCCAGGAAAAGCGTCCGTCCCGGACGAATCCGATGAAATCTCTTTTAGCGACGACCGCGATCACGCCTTATCCTCCTCGACCATTCGAAGGGCGACGAAAAACTCTCATGCGCGCATGAGATCGAGATAGAGAGCCTCCAAATCGGCATGGCCGATGTCGCTGGCATCCAGATTGGCGACGATCTTGCCGCGCCTGGCGATGCCGATTCTCGTGCCGGTTTGTTTGGCGTGGAATAGATCATGCGTCGCCATCAGGATCGCGACGCCGCGATCGCTCGCCTTTTTCAGCAGGCGCGAGAACTCGTTGGCCGCCTGGGGGTCGAGCCCCGAGGTCGGCTCGTCCAAAAGCAAGGCCTTTGCCTGCTTGGCGAAAGCGATGGCGACGCCGACCTTTTGACGCATGCCTTTGGAGTATTTCGCGACGCGCCTCTCGGCCGCGTCGGGGGCCAGCCCCGCCTCCGCGAGCAGCTCCAGGAGACGCTCTCGTCCGAGACGCCGGCCGGTGGCCAAAGTGACGAAATAATCGAGATTTTCGACGCCCGAGAGCGTGCCGTAAAGCATGACCTGCTCGGGAATGTATGCGACGTATTTCTTGGTCTCCAGCGGCTCCACGCTGACGTCCAGGCCGTTGATCCAGGCGTTCCCCGAACTCGCGGGGAGAAAATCGAGCAATATATTGATCAACGTCGTCTTACCCGCGCCATTGGCGCCGAGCAGGCAGTAGACCTCCCCCGGCGCAACGTCGAGATCGACGGAATCGAGCGCGCGATCGCCGTCGAAATATTTGCAGAGTTTCCGAGTTCTGATCATGCGGGTCTATTTTTCTTCCCGAGAGTCCTTCCGGTTCAGATTGAACCGGAAGGACTCTATAATCCTTAGTTTTGTCGCGTTTTCTTCATGCGAGCCGGTTCCCGCTTCGCTCGAAAACGCTCTCGAGCGTTTCCCGCCGAAATGGCCGCCGTTCAGCGCCGGAAACCCGCCGAACATGGTTTGCGCCCGCCGCTTCGCCACGGCCTCGCGCGCCGATGAGTGCCCCGAAGTCTCATTCTGGCCGACAGTCTCGCCAGAACGCGCGGCCGAGTATTTTCGAGCACGCCGCTTTTTCCACCAGATGTAGACGCCCGTGACCGACAGCATGGTGACGAGGAAACCGAGCGCGCAGACGAAAATTTGAAACGGTCTGCCGAACACGCGCGTCATGTGCAGGGCATAGAGCCAGCTTTCGACCGTATTGCCGCTATGCTCGCCGGTCGGCAGGCGCAGGCTCACCAAGGCGCCGTCGTCGCCGTCGAACATGAGATAGGCCCCGCCTCCCTTGGGGGAGCGTTCGAACACGTCGCGGCTCGAGCGAACCTCATAGATATAGAGCCCATGCGGCGCGCTATACGCCAGCCCCAGAGGCTGGATCACGGTGAAGCCGCCTTGCGCGGACAGTTCGCCGATCAGCCGCTCGCCGGTCTGCTGCGCCGAGCGCCAATCGAGACGCGGCGCGTCGTTGCGTTTTTGCGGCGGCGCCGAGGCGCTGCGCGGCGCATAGTCGAACACCGCCTTGGTCGCCCACTCGTAGATGGGCCGCATGTTGAACATCACGCTCGACCAGGCGAAGATGAAGAGAACCGGCCACAGCCACAAGCCGCCGGCGCGGTGCAGGTCCAGATTGACGCGATAGGCGCCGCCGCGGCGCTTGACGCGCCAGGCGGTCATCCAACGGCGAAAAAATCCGCCGAGCGAGACAGGCAGGGTGAGATAGAAGCCGACGAAGCAGTCGATGGTCCAGGCGACCGCCACGATCCCCAGGATGGTCGAGCCGACCGCGTCGAATGTGAGCGTCCAATGCAGCTTGTAGATGAAAGGCATGACATTGATCGGCCCTTCCGAAAGGTCGCCGCGCCTCCGCCGTCCGAGCTCGGCGCCGGTCCATGGGTCGACGAATAGTTGGTCGAAGCCGAGCTTTCGAGCCTGCCCTGTCGCGGGGTCCATGAGCGGCGCAAAAGTCACGAGCGCTTGATCGGGTTCGGCGTATAACACGCTGGCGACGCGGCCTTGCGGAACGATCGCCTGCGCGCGTTCGGCGAGGGTCGCGAGATCGAGCGGCGCGACGTCCGGGCGGGGCGTCGCGAACAGTTGCGGAGCGAACACGCGCTCCAGTTCCGTATTGAAAGCGAGCAGGCTGCCGGTCAGCGCGACGACGACGAGAAAACCCGTCATCGCCAAGCCGACCCATCGATGCAGCAGAACGAAAAATGGACGGATCACGATATCAAATCCTCACGGGCTCGAAAATCTCCCGCCGCCGATAGAGACGCCGGCCGATTCGACTCGCGCCCCGCCGTCGACGCCAGCGCAAACTCGCTGGATCCCTCGCCAATCCCCGAGACGACTGGCCGCCGCGCGAAAGGATGGCGCGGCGGCGAGTCGAGTTCGGTCAGGGCCGCTTCCGTCAGAGCCGTTGCCGATCCGAATGGACCGGAAACGGCTCCAATTTGGTTTTCTGGAGCGAATTCTGATCGCTCGAACGATTCCGTTCGAGCGGAAAGCGCTCTAGAATCCTTTGTTTTGTCGCGTTTTCTTCACGCGAACCGGTTCCCACTTCGCTCGAAAACGCTCTAGAATTTCACCTTTACCGACCCTGTGAAAGTTCGCGGCGCGCCATAATAGGCGTAATTGCCCGAACCCGCCGCTTCGAAATATTTGGCGTCGGCGATATTGGTGACGTTGAGCTGAGCCTCGACAGGAATACCCTGCAACACGGTGCGATAGCCGAGCATCGTGTCGAAGCGGACATAACCCGGCAACTGCCAGGAATTGGTGTTGTTCCCCTGCCGCTCGCCATTGGCGTAGAAGCCGGCGCCGAAGCTCCATCCCTCCTTCTGGCCGGGCGCCGTGTCGTATTTCGCCCAGACATTGCCCGCGTGCCGCGGCACGCCCGGCCATCGCTTGCCGAGGACGGCGCCGGTTCCGGTCGTCGTGTCCTTGACGATGATCGCATCGTCGTAGGTATAGCTGCCGATCACGCTGATGTTGTCGGTCACCTGGCCGGCGAGGTCGACCTCGACGCCGCGGCTGCGGACTTCGCCGGATTGGACGGAGAAACCGGTATGCTGAGGGTCGGCCGACAGCTGGTTGGTCAAATGGAGATCGAAGCCGACGATGGAGCCGGTCAGCCGGCCGTCGAAGAGGCTGGCCTTCAAACCGAGCTCATATTGCTTGCCCTGCTGCGGTTTGAACACCTGGCCGCTGTAACTCAGCGCGCCTGCGTTCGAACTGGCGAAGGATTCTGAATAGCTCGCATATGCGGAGATTTCCGGAGTCAATTTGAACAGCAAGCCGCCATTCGGCGAAAATTTGCGTTCGGTCGGATTTCCTTTCCCCGACGGATTGTAGTGACCATCGCAGATGGGAAAACAAGCCCCCTCGCCAGTTCCGTAATAGAACTTGTTCGTGACCCCGTAGAGTTCCGAATCAGCGTCGAAGGCGACGTCGTAGCGGCCGCCGAGGAGCAGATAGATGAAGTCGTTATAGGAAATGCTGTCCTGTATGTAATAGCCGAAATCCTGTTGCTTCGACCTTGTGCTTATATTCCCGCTGGCGATGTAATGCTCCGCCTGAAGGACCTGCCAGGCGACGCCGCCATAGGACGGCGCAAAGATGTTGAGGGCGGAAATTTCCGGCCCCGCGCCCTGCGGAAAGTCGCCCTTGCTCAAGTAGTGATAGTCGTAATAATCGAAGCCGACCAAGAGATTATGCTTGAGGATGCCGGTCTCGAACTCGCCGTTGACATCGAGATTGAGCGACCAGGTATCGCGCGTAGCCTGACTCCAGCTGAGTCGTCGAGACATGACGCCGGTCGCGAGATTGAACCCGCGGCTCAATATATATTCCTGATCTTCGTCCGAATGAGAATAATGAACCTTGCTGCTCACCTTCCAGGCGTTGTTGAAACGATAAGTCAAATCCCCGTAGACGAGAAAGCGCTCCGTCACGCTCGGGTAATTCGTATAGAGCGCAGAATCGCTCTGCGACCAGTTGCGCGGCAGATTGGCCGGCCGGCCGGCGATTCCCGGCACGGCGTAGGAGAGCGCGAGGGCCGGCACCAGTTGACGATAATAGCCCGTATTGGTTCCGCTGTCGTGGTAATACTCGACTTGCAGATTGGATTCGAACTGCTCGGTCGGCTTCCAGGAGAGCGCGCCGTAGACCCTGCCATTGTCGCGGTGCAGGAAATCGACGAAATCGTCGGCGCGATCGAAGACGCCGATGACGCGATAGAGAAGCGTCTTGTCCTGGTCCAAGGGGCCGGTGGCGTCGACCGTCGTGCGGGAAAGTCCCCAGCTCCCGAATTGCTCCTGGATGCTATAGGCCGCCTCGGCTTGCGGTTTCTTGGTCACGAAATTGACGAGGCCGCCCGGCTGAATGCGTCCGTAGAGCATGGCGGCGGGGCCTTTGACGACCTCGACGCGATCGATGAAGGCCACGTCTTCCGTGCCGGCGACGCCGAACAGCTTCAGGCTGTTGCGATAGGTGTTGTTGCCGGTCGCAAAGCCGCGAATCGAATAGCGGTCGTAGTATGCGGCCGGAGAGGTCTGCACGCCGGAAACAAATTTGACCGCTTCTTGCGTGTTGAGAACCTGATTGTCCTCCAATACCTCGTGCGGAATGATCTGCACCGAGCGCGGCGTGTCGAGGATCGGCACATTGGTTTTGGTCGCCGAGACCGCCTTGGCGCGCGCATAGCCGTTCTCGCCCGCTTTTCCCTGAAGCCCGGAGGTCGGAGCGCCGCCGCCCGCCCCGGCGGCGATGTCGATCGTCGGCAGCGCCTCCTGCGCAGGCGCAGAAGCGGCGGACATGAAAGCGAGCGCGAACGCGCCGGCGGAAACGCCGCGCAACAAAGTCGAACGAAGCATAACGAGGTTCTCCTGAGCAGCCCGACGGGCCGTCGATAAAGATTTGAAAGACAGGAAAGACGACCGCTCGGGCCGCGGTCGGGTCAGGAGATCGAAGGCGGCGCGCGCGATGACCAGGAACTCGTCCAGCCGACCAGCTGCGCGACAGGGTCGTCGAGGAAACGCCAGCCTATCTCGGCGGCGGTTCGCGGCGCCGGAAAGAAGGCGATCTTGCACACGACCGCGGCAAAACGGGACAGCCCGCCATAAACGCTCGACGAGCAGAGAATGCAACATTGCGAATGGTCGTGCTGCGTCGACCCCTCGCCGCCTCCATGCGCATTTGCGCGACAATAATCACTGACGGAAACGGAGACGCCCGACTCGGCGCTCACATGAGCGAAGCGCCCTTGCATGGACATGACGAGGATGAAGGCCTGCAAAAGACAAACGCATGCCACCGTGCTCGCGATAAGCGCGCGCGTCGACATTCGCTTTGTCCTCGACTGCCTCATAACCTCGTTCCCCGCACAATACAAAACAATTACGTAGTCGGATACTCAAGTCAACTCGAAAATCATTCTCCTGTCGTGACGCCTCACAGCATTCGGCAAAGCGCGCGACGACACGGGACGAGCCCGCCGCCCCGTCGCCGACGAGCGCTCGGAACGAGGCGTCTTTTCCGCTCTTGTCGAAATGCGACCGCGCAACGGCTCGCGTTCTCGACCGAATCCGTCGGGACGCCTCGCCGACCGCGCTTGTCGTCAATAGCCGATCTTCTGACTGCGAAAGACCGGATCGGACTCTATCTCCTGCTCCGAGAAGGGAAGACGCACCCATTCCTTCTTGGAAAACATCTCTGTCTGATCGGCGAAATATCGCGAGTCCGGGTTCAAAGATTCCGAGAACGCCAGCAGTGCCTCCACGCGCGGGCCGCTCTGGTCGAACGAGACGAGCTGAATGTAACTCGACCCGGAAACCACTTCTCGCTTGCCACCGCGGGACGGCGCGCTTCGTATGACGTTGTAGACGCCCAATGCGCCATTGCCGCCATGAATCGGAATAGCGCGTGCGCCTTTGGAAGCGATTTGGATGTCCCCCCAGGTCGCGTCGGGCGACAAACCAGCGCTGGCGGCGTCTCTTTGCGAAGCCGCCAGAGCCGACCTCAGTTGCGCCGCGATCTCGGGATCGCCGACGTTCAACCCATAGGGCGTATCGACGGGGCGCGAAGGGTCGAACGGAACCCGCCATACGTTGGCTATCTTACGCGCGCGCTCCATGAAGCCTTCGAAGTAGACATAGCCGATGTTGGCGTCGAGATTGGCGGTTCGATCCCAGACGCGCAATTTTTCACAGGCGATCGACACATCTCTCGTCTCTGCGTTTTCGGCGCCGAGGTCTCTCTCGTTCGGACACAACGTCAGGAGATCGTCCATGACCAAGGAGGCGAAATAGACGTCGTCGCGCATGAGAAGGTCTTTCAGCTCCTCGGCTCCCAGCCCTTCGCCTCGCGACGTCGGCTCCTTCGCTCGGCGCTGGAGCCATCCGAGCGCGTAGCGAGCCCTGCCCCCCAACTCGACGTTCTCTCGGCTCACGAGGGGCGAATATCCCGTCATAGGCTGCGCCGGATTGGCGAGCCAGGCGCTGTCGTTCGAATTGAGAACGAAGTCCTCTCGCCGCAGAATGGGCAGACTGTCGCCGGGAAAGAGACCCGCCCGCGTATCGTTCGACGCCGCGCTCCGATCACAGACCTTTCGCGTTCCGTCAAGAACATGAAAGTCCAACCCCAATTTCTCGAAATCCGGCAGACGACAATCCCCGAGCGTGCCGGCGTCGATGTTCGGGATCGCCGAAACATTCATGAACAAGGCAGTTCCGTCGGCGTCGACCGCTATCGTGTCGACCCACGGAATGCCCAAGATCCGCGTGACGCTCGCTTGAAACTCGTCGAGCGAGCTCGCTTGGTTCATCGCATACCATTGCTGCAACGCCCTGGCGTTCTCCAGATTGGCGTCCGCGATGACGAAGGCTTGGTTTTCGTCCCAGGCGAGCCGATCGGAGAGATCGATCGCGAAGCCGAATCTCGACCGATAGAAATCATGCGAGCGCTGCGAGAGAGTTCCGTCTTTCTCGAGCGCATCGACGACGACCGATATTTTTTGCATCGGCGCCGCTTCGCCGTCGACGACATATCGGGTAGGATCGGCGGGGTCGAGCCGCACGCGATAAGCGACGAAATGGCTCGACGCGTCGACCGTATGCGTCCAGGCCAAATTGCGGGTGAAGCCGATGTTGACGAACGGCAGCCCCGGCAGAGCGGCTCCCATGACATCGAGCTTTCCGGGAATGGTCAGATGCATCTGGTAGAACCGCAAGGAGCCGGACCACGGAAAGTGCGGATTGGCGAGCAGCGCCCCTTTTCCGTTGCGGGTGAGAGCTTTTCCCAAGGCGAGCGCGTTGCTTCCATGGCTGCTCGCGAAATCGTCCCGCCCTTCGACAAACCGTATGCGCTCGCCCGAAAGCTCGCCTGAACGGGATTTGGGGGAGTCGCTTCGACGCGGCGGCGGCGGCGCCGCGGCGACGATGGCGCCGGCAAAACGCCCGAGCCCGCTCCGCACGAGCAGGCGGCGCATGTTTTTCAGGAGGTCGACATCGACGATCGGCCGCACCCAATTCTTGTCCCGGCACGCCGAAGGCAATCCGGCGGCTCCCGTATCGCGCAGATAGCGATTGTACCCCGACGCATATCCTGCGAGCAGATCGCGGATCTCTCTCGGCTGCGCCTCCAGCGTCGCCGCGATCGCCTCGTCATTGTTCAGCCATCGAAAGAAGAAATCGCTGTCGAGATTCGTGACAGTGGCGGAGGCCATCGCATCCGCCCCGAGATATTTCGAGCGTTCGCCATTGACGGTGAGAATCTCCTCCGCCAGCAAGCAGACATTGTCCTGCGCATAGGCGTAGCCGATTCCAAAGCCGAGCCCTTTCTCGTCGACCGCTCTGATGTGTGGAACGCCATAGGAGGTCCGACGGATTTCGACGGCCGCGTCCGAATGGGGAGCTCCCATCCGATAAAATGTCGCGCCGCCGCCGAGAACCGCGATCACGGCGAATGCCGACAATCCGGCTCGCGTGAAAGGGCCTTTCCATTTTTCCGACATCGGTCCATCCCCTCGAACAGTCATGCGGAGGCCGCTAAAGCCGGCCGCAATTCTTCTATTTGTCCCATCGTCAGCCGCAGCAATCGATCGGACATGTGAAAATACCGGTCGTCATGGGTGATCACAATGACCGTCTTGCCGCGCGCTTTCAGCTCCGGCAGCATCCGGCTATAAAAAAAGTCGCGAAAGACCGGGTCCTGCTCGGCCGCCCATTCGTCGAAGAGATAGAACGGCCGATCCGCGAGATAGGCGGAGAGCAAGGCAAGTCGCTTGCGCTGGCCGCGGGACAGGTCGACCGTGGAGCAGCGCCCGTTTTCGATCCGCAGCTTGTCGTCGAGCTGGAGAAGGACGAGCAATTCCTCGACGCGGGCTTGCAACTCGTCGTTCGAATAGCCCAAAAGCGAATCGAAGACGTAAGCGTCGGCGAAAACCGCGGAAAAATTCTGACGATAGGCGTCTCGCTGCTGTTGCGTGATCGGTTGTCGGCCGAGCCGGACCTCGCCGGAATCCGGCGAGAACAGGCCGAGGATGATGAGCGCCAGCGTCGTCTTGCCGCTGCCGTTTCCTCCGGTCACGAAGACGAGCTCGCCAGGCTCGATGCGCAGGTTCAAAGGTCCGAGATGTTGACCCCTGCTCCCCTCGGCCTCCGGGTAGCGGTAGCTTACGTTCACGAGCTCGAGCGTGGAAGGCGTGGAAGCGAGATCGATCGCTTCCACGCCGGTTCCGAGGTCGGCCTCCGCCGGGGCGCCGAGTCCCAGTTTCTCGATGTTTTTGAGAGCGGCGACGCCTTTTCCGAGGGCGGGCGTCACATTGACGATCGCGGCGAGAGGAGCGCCGATGAAGAGGACCGTGAGCGTAAAACCCGTCAAGCTCTCTCTTTCGACCTGCTCGCCGAGCAACGGCAGAAAGAGGATTGCGCCGATCAACAGGAAGTACAGCGATTGGCTCCAGCGTCCGGCCAGAGCATAGATCAACGACGCCTTGTTGCGCCGCGTTCTGATCATATTCGCCGTCTCGCGCAATTCTCTATCGAGGAACGCGCGACGCCGGCGCGCATCCATCTTCAATTCCTTGAAGCCCTCGGTAATCGCCCGATAATGGCCGAACAACGCGTCGTCGGCCTCCCGCGCCAATTTCAGCCATCGCCGCGCCCATCTCTGTAAGAGATGCCAGCTCGTGAGGCCAAAGACGAGAAAGCCGAACACCAGAATCAGCAATTTGTAGGAGATGAATCCCAGATAGACGAGCGCCGCCACGAGCTTCGCCCCTTCGACAAACAGCAGAGGTATCGCATCTTGTGCTTGAACGATGCTGCCGATGTCGTCCGTCAAGACCGCCATGAGCCTCTGCGGGCCGCACGAATACAAATCTTTCAGAGGCGTGGAGAGGATGCAGCGACTCAATCGGAGACGAAGATTGTAATGATTGTCCTGCGCTATCCGCGACAACAGCGTCACGGACAGCGCCCCGGAGAAAAACACGAGAAGACAGAGGCCGAAGAAGGAGACTGCGAGCGCCGAGGCGTTGCGTTGGCCGTCCTCGAGGGACCGATTGATGAACACCAGGAGGTAGGCCTGACTGGCCCCGGCGACGACGCCGGCGAGAGCCGACAGCGCGAACTGCGCCTTCGAGCCGCTCGTCATATATAAAAATCGCTTCGGCGAAACGCCGAATAGGTCCTGTGCGATGTTGCTTGTTTTCATCGATTCTTTTCCCTGCGCGCGCCTCGGCCGGAGCCTGCTCATCCGTTGACGCGGACATCCGCGCGAATGTTTTGGATGGATCGCAGGGCCGTTCTCAAGCTTGCGTGAAGCTCCGGCTTGCGAACGATTTCGTCGTGGTCGCCATCGATCACGTCGATCGTGACAGAGCCTCGCGTAAACGACCGCCAGTCGACGGGAAAGCCTCCTCCGTCCGCGAGCGAGCGACGCGCCCACCAGACGTGCATGGAGGCGCAAATCGGACGCAGCGCCGAGCCACGCGTCAATTCTTTCGCATTCTCGGCGTCCGAATAGAGAAAATTCACGAGATCGGCGGAAATGTTTCGCCAAAATCCCCGTTCCTGCCCCCACTGCGCGGCATAAACGAAGCGCTCTCGTTCGGACAGATCCGTCGAAACGCCTCGAATATGTTCATAGTCGTCGGGAGCGAGGAGGCCCTCTATCTCCTTGCCTTCGAATTTTGCAAATTGATCGAGATAATCGAGAACGGTACGGCTCGTCCTCCGCCTCTCGGACCAGAGCTGCGTATCGAGGAGACCCAGGAAGGCGACGTCTTCTCCCTGTTCTTCGAGCCTTGCCGTCATGGCCATGGCGATGACGCCCCCCATGCTCCACCCTAATAGATGATAAGGCCCCCGCGGCTGACGCCGGCGAACGGCGTCGACGTAAATCGCCGACATGTCTTCGATCGACGTGTCGAAATGGGTCGGATCGAAGATGGTTCTGGATTGAATTCCATAGACCGGAAGCACCCCGTCCAGTGCTTCGGCCAGAGCCTGATAGCGAATGATCGACCCTCCAGCGGGGTGAATACAGTACAATGGCGAAACATCGTGGCCACGGCGCATCAGAACCAACGGGACATATCCTTGCTCTCCCGAAATCCAGCTCGACAATTGCGCGATCGTCGGAGCCTGGAAAATCGCGGTGACGGGAAGGCTGCTGCACACAGCGCTTCTGATGCGGTCGACGAGCTTGACTCCCGATAGGGAGTCGCCTCCGAGATGGAAAAAATTGTCGTCGATCCCGACGGGAGAAATTTCCAGCACCTGTTCGAACTCCCGAGCGATGAGCCATTCGACCGGCGTTCGCGGCGCGACATATCGGCTGCTCGGCAGCGCCGCCGCGTCCGGAGCCGGCAGAGCCTTGCGATCGATCTTGCCGTTCCTCGTCAAAGGCAGGGCGTCGAGGACGACGAAGGCCGAAGGAATCATGGGATCGGGCAAGGCCCTCCCCAGCGCCGCCCGCAGTTCGCCCGCCGACAGGGCGGCATTCTCCCGCCCCGCCACATAGGCGACGAGCCGCTTCTCCCCGGCGTTATCCTCGCGCGCCGTCACGACGGCGTCGCGCACGCCCGGAATCCGAGACAACGCCGTCTCGATTTCGCCGAGCTCGATCCGAAATCCACGAATCTTCACCTGATTGTCGACGCGGCCCAAAAACTCGACGTCGCCGTTTGCTCGATAACGAGCCAGATCGCCCGTGCGATAAAGCCGCTCTCCCGCCGCGCCGAACGGGTTTGGAACGAACCGCTCCGCCGTGAGATCCGCTCGCCCGAAATAGCCCCGCGCCAATCCGACGCCGCCGATATAGAGCTCGCCCGCCACGCCGATGGGCGACGGGCGCATATGCGCGTCGAGCAGATAAACTTCGACGTTTCGGATTGGGCGGCCGATGGGCGGCGCGAGCGTCGATCGCCGCTCGACGTTCAATGGCGACATCAAGGCCCCGATCGTCGTCTCGGTCGGTCCATAATGGTTGAATATTCGGCATTCGGAGCCGTTGAAAGCCACGGATTCCGCAAGCTCGCCGGATAGGGCCTCGCCTCCGAAAATGAGAGCCTTACGCGGCTGAAGACGCGCGGCGCCGCCAGAATGCGTCAAGGCGCCATAGTGAGACGGCACGATCTTGAGCACGTCGATGGCGTGTCGCCTCATATAGTCCGCCATCGCGTTCGCGTCGGTCGCGGTCTCATAGCCGATGACGTGCAGACATCCGCCGCTGGTCAAGGAGGGAAACAGCGCCGTGTTGCCGAGATCGGCGGCGAGCGTCGAGACCATTGCGAACCGAAGACGCTTTCCGTCCGCAAGCCGATCATTGATGGCCCGCGTGTAGTTCACAACGCCGCCATGCGCGACGGCGACGCCCTTCGGCCGTCCGGTCGAACCGGAGGTATAGATGACGTAAGCGAGGTTCTGCGGCGTCGCGCGGGCGGCGGGATTGTCCCGCGGCTCGCGCGCGATCGAGGTCCAATCGGCGTCGAGACGCAACGTCTGGATCGACTCCGGCAGACGCGCGCGCAGACGCTCCTGCGTCAGGACCAGCGCGGGACGCGCGTCCTCGATCACGTAAGCGAGACGCTCGCTCGGATAGTCGGGATCGAGCGGCAGATAGGCCCCACCGGCCTTCAACACGCCGAGCAGACCCACGACCATCTCCAAGGATCGCTCGACGCATATGCCGACCACTGTCTCCGCGCCGACCCCCAGGCCGATGAGGCGATGAGCCAGTCGGTTGGCCCTGGCGTTCAGCTCGTCATAGGTGAAATACGCGTCCTCGAACGCCACGGCGACCGCGTCTGGCGTCTTCGCCGCCTGCTCCTCGAACAGTTGGTGAAGGCATTTGTCGCGCGGATCGTCCGTCGCCGTGTCGTTCCATTCGACCAGCAGCCGCCGCCGCTCGGCCTCGCACAGCATCGGCAGCTCGCTCGCGCGACGGTCGGGATCGGCGACGATCCCCGCGAGCAGGGCGCAATAGTGCCGCGCCAGCCTTTCGATGGTCTGCGGATCGAAAAGCGTCGTCGCATAGTCGATCCGTCCGCTCAATCCGCCATCGGCCTCGACGAGAGAGAGCGTGAGATCGAACTTCGCCGACCCGCTGTCCGTCGCCAGCGGCTCCACCTGCAGCCCGGGAAGCGCCAACTCGCGTCCCGGCGCATTCTGCAAGACGAACAGCGTTTGAAACAACGGCGAACGGCTTATGTCGCGCAGCGGCTGCAACTCGTCGACCAGCCGCTCGAACGGCGCGTCCTGGTTTTCCTGCGCCCCGAGAGCCGTTTTGCGCACCCGGGCCAGCAGAACGCGAAATGTCGGATCTCCGGAAAGATCCGTCCGCAGCACGAGCGTGTTGACGAAACATCCGATCAGCCCCTCGAACTCCACTCGGCGGCGGTTCGCGACAGGCGTTCCGACGCAAATGTCGCTTTGGCCGCTGTATCGCGACAGCAGAAGCTGAAACGCCGCCAATAGCGTCATGAACAGCGTCGCGCCCTCCTTGCGGCCGAGGCGGCGCAATCCTTCGGTCGTTTCTTTCGTCACCGGGAAACGACACACCGCGCCCGCATGGTCCTGCGCCGCCGGTCGCGGACGATCCGTCGGCAAATCCAGCGAGGGCGGCGCGCCGGCCAGCTCGTTCCGCCAATAGGCGAGCTGCCGTTCCAGAACCTCGCCTCCCAGCCAGTCGCGCTGCCATGCCGCGTAATCGGCATATTGGAGCGCGAGAGGCGGCAATGACGACGAGCCTCCTCCGACGAAAGCCTCGTATAGAGCGGCGAACTCGCGAACGAGAATATCCGTCGACCAGCCGTCGGACACGATATGATGCAGCGTGAAGGCCACGATATGCTCGCGCTCTCCCGTATCGGCGCGTAATCCCAGATCGATCACCAATGTCCGCAACAACGGCCCCGTCGCCAAATCGAACGGACGACGCGCCTCCTCGTCCACCAGACGGCGCGCTCCCGCCTCGCGAGTCGTCGCGTCGACGCCGCTCAGGTCGATCATCGGAGCGGCAATCTCCAGCACCGGCGCAACGGTCTGAACCGGCTCCCCGTCCCGCATCGTGAAAGTCGTTCGCAAGACCTCGTGACGCCGAACGATCTCGTTGATCGCGGATATGAAGGCGGCGGAGTCGAAGCGTCCGGTCAGCCGCAGCGCCGCCGGCACGTTGTAGGAGGCGTTTCCGGGGTCGAGGCGATCCAAGAACCATAGTCGCCGTTGACCATACGAAAGCGGCGCCGGACGAAGTCGCGAATGCGGCTGGATCGCCGGAGGCGCATGCCGATGCGTCTGCGATAGGGCGGCGACGATGCTGCCTTTGTGCGTCGCCAACGCCTGGCGTATCTCTTCGGTGACGGCGCCGGCCGGAGCGGCGCAACGCACCCGCCCGTCGTCCAGATAGATCCGGATGCCGCGAGACTGCATTTCGCTCATGAGCTCCGCCGCGTTCATATCTCGAACTCCTCGAGTTCGACGGACGGCGCGTGTTCAGGTCGCTCGGGAGCATCGAGGCCGCGCAGAATTTCGACGGACTCGGCGACCGCCGAAAGCGTGTCGGCCTCATAGAACACCGACATCGGGAACGACACCCCGAGGATCTGCCATATTCTGGAGATCGACTGCAGCGCCTTCAGCGAATGGCCGCCCAGCTCGAAGAAATTGTCCTCTATCCCGACGCGCTCCAGCCCCAGGACGTCGGCCCAGATATGACACAAGGCCTCCTCGGTCGGCGTGCGCGGGGCCACGTAACGGCGCGCGGACAGCGCCTCCGGCGCCGGCAGCGCCTTGCGGTCCGCCTTGCCGTTCGTGGTCAAAGGCAGGGCGTCGAGAACGACGAAAGCCGACGGAACCATATAGTCGGGCAAATCCCGTTGCAGAGCCGCCCGCAGCGCGGCTGTCGACAACTCCGCTCGATCGCGCCAGACCACATAGGCGACCAGCCGCTTGTCGCCGGCCGCATCCTCGCGCGCCACGACCACGGCTTCGCGAATCTCGTCGAGGCCCGACAGCGCCGCCTCGATCTCGCCGAGCTCGATACGAAAGCCGCGGATCTTCACCTGATGGTCGATCCGACCCAGAAACTCGATGTTCCCGTTCGCTCGGTAGCGCGCCGAATCTCCCGTGCGATACAGACGCTCTCCCGCCTCCCCGAACGGGTTCGGGACAAAGCGCTCCGCCGTGAGATCTGGACGACCGAGATAGCCGCGCGCCAGTCCCACGCCGCCGATATAGAGTTCTCCCGCCACGCCCATGGGCGCAGGCTCCAAATCGGCGTCGAGAAGATAAATCTGCGTGTTCCATATCGGCCGGCCGATCGGGATACGCGTCTGCGCCGTGTCCCGCCGGCACGCGTAGGCCGTCACGTCGATCGACGCCTCGGTCGGACCGTAGAGGTTATGCAGCTCCGACGATTGCTGGAGATGAAACTGCTCCTCGAGTCCCGCCGGAAGCTCTTCTCCGCTGCACAGCACGCGGCGCACTGTCGTCAGCGGCGGCAAATCTGGAACGTTCAGGAAGATTTGCAGCATCGAGGGCACGAAGTGCAGCGTCGTCACCTGCTCGCGCTCGATGATCGCTCTCAAGCTCCGCGGATCGCGGTGATCGTTCGGCGGCGCCAACGCCAACCGGGCTCCGACCGTCAGCGGCCAGAAAAACTCCCAGACCGACACGTCGAACCCATAGGGCGTCTTCTGCAACACTGTGTCCGACTCGGTCAGCTCGTAACGAGCCTGCATCCACTCCAGACGATTGACGACGCCACGATGAAGGACGGCCACGCCCTTGGGTTTGCCGGTCGAGCCGGATGTGTAGATGACATAGGCGAGATTGTGCGGAGCGGCGCGCCGGACGGGATTGCCGTCGCTCTCGATCGCCGTCCGATGGGCGTCGAGACACACTGTCTGGATCGTCGCCGGCAGACGCTCGCGCAAGCGCTCCTGCGTCAACACCAGCGCCGGGCGCGCGTCGCCAATCATATAGGCCAGCCGCTCGCTCGGATAATCCGGATCGAGCGGCAGATAGGCTCCGCCGGCCTTCAAGACGCCGAGCAGGCCCACCACCATTTCCAAGCAGCGCTCGGCGCAAATGCCGACGATCGTCTCGGCCGCGACCCCCATGCCGACGAGACGATGCGCCAGCCGGTTGGCGCGCTCGTTCAGCTCGCGATAAGTGAGACGCTCTTTTTCGAACACCGTCGCGACCGCTTCGGGCGAGCGCGCCGCCTGCGCTTCGAACAGCTCGTGCAGGCATTTGTCCAAGGAATAATCCGCGCCCGTCGCATTCCATTCGACGAGCAGCTTTTGCCGCTCGGCCGGCGGAAAAATGTCGAGCTTGCGCGCCGGCGTCTCCGGCGCCGTCTCCAACGCCTCGACCAGTTCCTCCAGCGCGGTCCGCATGTAAACGCAGACCTGCGCCGGATCGATCGCCCCCCGCGTCTGCACGGCGAGATGAAAACCGTCGCCGAAATCGTCCACCGACAGCGTGAACGGATAATTGGTGCGTTCCTCGGCGTGGAGCGTTGTCACGCCCTCGACGATCGCGGATGCGTGTCGGGCGGCGTCGGAAGAGGCCGGGTTGTGACGATAGTTCAACAGCGCCGAAAACAACGGCGCCGGGGCCTCGACTCCGCTGCAGCGCTGCGCCAGCGACAGGGAGGCGTGTTCGTGCCGCAACAGAGCGGTCAGCAGGCCGTGCATGCGCCGCACGCTCGCGGCTATTCCCTCCGCTCCGATCCGAACCCGCAACGGCAGGGTGTTGATGAACAGGCCCAGCGCCCGATCCGTTCCGACGCCGCCGTGCATGCGCCCGAACAGAACTGTGCCGAACACCACGTCCGAACGGCCCGAAGCCCTCGCCAGAAGCTGCGCGAAGGCCTGATGGCAAAGGCTCGCGGCGCTCACCCCCAGCCCGCGCGCGCGCGCGCGTAGCCGACGCGCCAAATCCGCATCCAGGGCGAGGCGCGCTTCCGCGACGCCCGAGCTGTCGCCCCGCACGTCCAAAAGTCCGAACGGCGCCGTCACCTCCGTCACATCGCCGAGCATCGCCTCGAAAAATGCCTCATGCTCCTCCCGGCTCACTCCGAGCCGCGCCTGCGCCACGAAATCGCGGAATGGCGTCGCCGCCGGCAGGAGCGCCGATTTCCCCATGAGATGCGCCCGAGCCTCTTCGGCGGCGATCTCCAGCGTCGTGTGGTCCAACGCCAGATGATGCGCCAGCAACAGCAGGACCCAGCGCTCCCCTGCCGCGTCATGCGCCGCGAAGCCGTGCATCAGCGGCGCATGACGCACGTCGAGCCGGAGCCGACGCGGATCGAAGCGCGCCCGCAGCTGTTCCGCGACATCGCCGGCCGCCGGGTCCAGGCGGACGTCCTCGACGCGCAGCGGAGCCTCGCGCCAGACCACCTGCATCGGTTCGGCCAGTCCTTCCCACGCGATCGACGTGCGCAAAATGTCGTGCCGCGCGACCACCGCCTGCAACGCCGCGACAAAGCCGTCCAATCGCTCGCGCAGGTCGAACGAAAGCACATACGACAATAGATAAGGATCGCCTTCGAGCGCCATCAGATGATGGAACAGAATGCCTTCCTGCAGAGGCGCCAGAGGATAGATGTCTTGGACGTTCGCCGCTCCGCCGGGAACCGCGCCGACGATGCGGTCGATTTCCGCTTGCGTCAGCGCCGCCAGCGGCAGCATCGCCGGCGTGATCGCCTCGCAACCACGCTCGATGAGGTTCGGCGGAACCACGACGGCGCGCTGGTCTCCGATCGCCGCCGCGAGCCTCGCCGGCGTCGGATGACCGAACAGCGCGCGCACGTCGGTCTGCAATCCCTGCCGTCGCAGGCGCTCCAGCAGCCTCACCGCCAACAGGGAATGGCCGCCGAATTCGAAGAAATCGTCGTCTATCCCGACGCGTTCGAGGCCGAGCACGTCGGCCCATATTCGGCACAGCGTCTCTTCGACCGGCGTCCTCGGCGCGACATAGGCGCGCGCGATCTGCGCCTCCATATCGGGAGCGGGCAGCGCCTTGCGGTCCACCTTGCCATTTTTGGTGAGAGGCAGGGCGTCGAGAACCACGAAGGCCGAAGGGACCATATAATCCGGCAGCTCTCGTTGCAGCGCCGCCCGCAATTCGGCGACGGACACATCCGCTCCGACGCGCCCGACCACATAGGCGACCAGTCGCTTGTCGCCGGAAACGTCTTCACGCGCGACCGCCACGGCTTCACGCACGCTTTCGACGCCCGACAGCGCCGCCTCGACCTCGCCGAGCTCGATGCGAAAGCCGCGGACTTTCACCTGGTGGTCGATCCGGCCCAGGAACTCGATGTCCCCGTCGGCCCGGTAGCGGGCCAAATCGCCCGTGCGATACAGTCGCTCTCCCGTATCGCCGAACGGATTTGGAACGAAGCGTTCCGCGGTCAGATCGGGGCGGCCGAGATAGCCGCGCGCCAAGCCGGCGCCGCCGATGTAGAGTTCGCCCGCCACCCCCGCCGGAACCGGCTCCAGCCCGGCGTCCAGAAGATAAATCTGCGTGTTCGAAATCGGCCGGCCGATGGGAGGATTCCGCTGGTCGTTCTTGTCCAGCAATGCGAAACTGGAATAAGTCGTGCATTCGGAAGGACCGTAGAGGTTGAACACGGCTTCCACGCCTCGACGGTGGTTCAGCGCTCGCGCCAAGGATCGCGGCAAAGGCTCGCCGGCGAGATTGATAATTCTGGCGGAGGCCGGCACGCGATCGAGCCGGAGCAATTCGGCCATTACGGACGGAACCGTGTTGATCAATATGCCGTCGTGACGCTCGAACCGTCCCAGCTCGGTAATATCCTTCAACACGAATAGTTTTATGCCTCGGCACAAAGGCAGGAATATTTCGAACACCGACAAGTCGAAGCTCAACGACGTCGCGGCGGCGAGTCCTTCTATCCGCTCGTCGCCGAACACACCTTTTGCCCAATGCAGCATCGCCACGGCATTTCGATGCGCGATGAGCGCGCCCTTGGGTCTTCCCGTGGAGCCGGAAGTGTAGATCACATAGGCGAGGTTTTGGGCGGTGGCGCGCGAGACGGGATCGGCTTCGCTCTCTTCTTCGATCGACGCCCAATCCGTATCCAGACACAGCGTCTCGACATTGTCCGGGAGCCGCTCTCGCAGGCTCCGCTGTGTCAGCGTCAGCGCGGGCGAGGCGTCGTCGATCATATAGGCGAGCCGCTCGCTCGGATAATCGGGATCGAGCGGCAGATAGGCCCCGCCGGCCTTCAAGACGCCGAGCAGCGCCACGATCATCTCCAAGGACCGCTCGACGCAAACGCCGACGACCGTCTCCGGTCCGACCCCCAGGCGGCAAAGACGATGCGCCAATCGATTGGCCTTGGCGTTCAACGCGCCATAAGTGAGGCGGTCGTCCCCGAAGACGACCGCCACGGTCTCGGGCGCGCGCGCGACCTGTTCCTCGAACAGGTCGTGAATGCGCTTGTCGCGCGGATACGCCGCCGCCGTGTCGTTCCATTCGACCAGGAGCCGACGACGTTCGTCGTCGCTCAGCATCGGCAATCGGCTGAGACGACTGCCCGGATCGGCGACAATCCCTTCGAGCAGGTTCACATAGTGGTGCGCCATTCGCGCGATCGTCGGCGCGTCGAACAGGGCCGTCGCATATTCGAACGACGCATTCAGCCCGTCGTCACTTTCCTCCAGCGCCAAAGTGAGATCGAACTTCGCGGTCCGCCCTTCCAGCGCCACAGGCTCGACTCTCAGGCCTGGAAGCGCCAGCTCTCGGGTCGGCGCATTCTGCAGAACGAACATCGCCTGAAAGAGCGGACTGCGGTTGTCCCGCGCAGGCTGCAGCTCTTCCACCAGCCGCTCGAAGGGCAGGTCCTGATGCTCCTGGGCGCCCAGCGCCGTCTCGCGCGCCTGCGCCAGAAAGGCGAGGAATGTCGGGTCGCCGGAGAGGTCCGCGCGCAACACCAGAGTGTTCACGAAGAATCCGATCAGTCCCTCGAGCTCCACCCGGCGGCGGTTCGCGATCGGCGTTCCGACGCAAATGTCGCGCTGACCGCTGTGGCGCGACAGCAGAAGCTGGAACCCCGCCAACAGAACCATGAACAAGGTCGCCCCTTGCCGACGGCCGAGGCCGCGCAGCCGGTCGGCAAGCTCCTTCGAAACACTGAAACGATAAGTC
The DNA here is from genome assembly GCF_011378635.1 of Methylosinus sp. RM1. Taxonomy (NCBI): domain Bacteria; kingdom Pseudomonadati; phylum Pseudomonadota; class Alphaproteobacteria; order Hyphomicrobiales; family Methylocystaceae; genus Methylosinus; species Methylosinus sp. RM1. Next base: position 35,208 of record NZ_WOVC01000026.1, on the reverse strand, counting down.
GTTCCGCCATGGTCGGGCGCCGGCGGACGTGGACGATCCGTCGGCAGATCGAGCGCCGACGGCGCATCCGCCAACCGGTCCCGCCAATAGGCGAGCTGCCGCTCCAGAACCTCCCCTTGCAGCCAGTCGCGCTGCCACGCCGCATAATCGGCGTATTGGATGGCGAGGTCCGGCAGCGGCGACGGTCGTCCCGCGATGAACGCCTCATACAGAGCGACGAATTCGCGGATCAGAATATCCGTCGACCAGCCGTCCGACACGATATGATGCAAAGTGAATGTCACGACATATTCGCGCTCTCCCGTCACGGGATGCGCGCCGAGATCCAACACCAGCGTCCGCAGCAACGGCCCTTTCGTCAGATCGAACGGCCGAAGCGCCTCCTCGTCGACGAGGCGCCGCGCCTCTTCCTCGCGGCGTTCCGAGTCCAGCCGGCCGAGATCGATCACCGGCGCCGCAATCTTCAGTTCCGAGTGAACAGCCTGAATCGGACCGCCGCCTAGCATCACGAAAGTCGTTCGCAAAACCTCGTGCCGGCGTATGATCTCGTTGATCGCCGCCACGAAGACGCCGAGCTCGAGCTCACCCGACATGCGAAACGCGCCGATGTTGTTGTAGTGAGCGCCGCCGGGCTCGATCTGATCGACAAACCACAGCCGCAGCTGCGCGAAGGACAGGGGCTTTGCGGAGCCGCTCGTCCTGGCGACGATCGCTTCGGCGGCTGTCTTCTCCCCCAAACGCCTCATCAACAGCGCACGCTTTTCCGGAGAGAGGCGCGCCATGCGCTCGACGAACTGGTCCATTTCGATTTCCTCGAACAATTCTTTCGCCCGACGACGAGGTCACATGAAGAGTTCGGCCTTGCCGAACAGGCGCCGGGCCTCGACGTGAGCCTCTTCCTCGAGACGTCGAGCGAATGATCCGATCTCGGTCATGTAGACGTCGTCATCGGACGGTTCGAGCGCCAGCAGAAATCTGACCCACGGCTCCCGTCCCACCGCATAGACGAAGGCCCGCCGACATTGGATGGCTCGCGCCAGCTCGAAGGCCGTCGCCGAATTGCAGCCGTTCGAACGACGATCCTTGCTGTGGCGATGATCGGGCTTGATCGGCAGAATCGGTCCATAGACCCACGCCAGCGGCGCGCCGACGCACTCCATTCCCACGAACAGCGTGTCGATCGGGCCGGTGATCCGACAGACATGCGCATAAATGGCGGGATCGAGGCAGTTGGAATCGGCGGCGAACAGCAACGTCTGCCCGCCTATTCGAATGAAATACGCCGATTTGGCGCTCGGCAGATCATTGTGCTCCCCGAGGAACGGAATGGCGACGATCTGTCCGTCGGCGATGGCGAGCTCGTCGAGACACTCCACCTCGCGCACGCCGCGAAAACCAAGTCGCCCCGCCAGAAGGCGCAAGGACATGTCTGCGAAGAATGCGTCACAGTTCTTCGGCACGACCAGCGTTTTGATCTTGTGACGCAGCCGCAGAAGCGTCTCTATGACGAAATGGTCGTGATGGCCGTGAGTTATGAGCGCATAGTCGATCTGGTCGGGAAGGTCGTCGTAGCTGAACCGCTCGATGTCGCAGCTTTCCGGCCGGACAGCGATCAAGGGATCGATCAATATCGAAACATCGGCGCTTTCCACCAGAACGCAGGCATGGCCGAAATAGCGGATACGGACTCCGCTCCCACGCCAACGCTCCCGCCGCTCTGGATGGACCTCTTGCAACAGCCCCGCCAGCCGCCCCTCATCCTCGGGCGAGAGATCCAACAGCTCTCTGATTTCTCCAAAGCTCCTCGGCCGACAATCCAATCTGAACAGCTCGTCGACTCGAGGATCGTCGAAACGCACGTCCCAATCGATGGCGTTCTCGTCGGGAAGCCTCGGCGTGCTCATATAATAGGGGCGCGAAAGATCATGCTCTTGTCGAAACAACCGGAACGATTGCAGTTCTCTCTTATAGTAGGGACTGTTGTAGAGCATTCCCTCCAGGCAACGCACGATCGGCCGGTTGTAATAATCATACACGAGTTCGACATATCCGCGCAGCGCGGGAGGAAGCCGGCGATAATAGCTCTCGAGACTCTCCCCCTTCGCCTCTCTCACGAGCCAATTGTGGAACTCGGTGAGCGCATGGGCGAAATCGACATTTTCTTTGAGAGAGTCTTCCATGTCCCGCAGCAGCGCCGCGACCTCGGGCGTTCTCTCGCTGGGAATATCGACGAATGCGCCGCCCAGGAGTCGCGGGTCGCGGCACGATTTCTCATGTAGGCCGGGATTGTCCAGATAGGACCGCAATGTCTTTACCTGATAATTCACCAGATGCAGGCTGAAAGCCGCCGGCGCCATCACATGCGCCCATGCCGGCCAGCGCCCGACCAGCGGCTCGACGCAGGCGCTTTCCGCCAAAGCGAACACGGCGCCGTCAGACATGGTGGACCTCCTCGTCGAGCCCGCGGCCCGAGACCACCGACAATCCCGGTTCCGGAGCCTCTTCGATTTCCGCCAGCAGCGCGTTCAACTCATCGTCGGCGAATTCTCTCTTGGCGCACCGCTCGACTTCCAGAACGAATTCTCGAAACGCGCCGTCGTCGAAAATGCTGGCGATCGGAATGTCTTTGCCGAGCAGCTGCTGGGCGCGCGCGATCACCTGGATCGCCGACAGGGAATTGCCGCCGAGATCGAAGAAATTGTCGTCATCGCCGACGTCCTCGATCGACAGCACCTCGCGCCAGATTTCAGCCATCAGCGCCGCAATGGCGCTCGACGGCTCGTTTGCTCTCGCGCGGCTGCTCGTCGTGGACGATGTCGCCGGCAATGCGCCGCGGTCGATCTTGCCGTTGGGCAATCTCGGAAGAGAGGCCAATATGACGACGCTGTCTGGAACCATATAGTCCGGCAGATGTTCCGACAGATATTGTTTGAAGTCGGCGTCGCGCTCCTGCGCGCCGGCGGCCGTGACGAGATAGGCGAGGAGCTTCGCGCCGCCCGTCTTGTCGGATGATGCGATGACGACAACGTCTCGCGCGGAGGGATGACGCAGAAGCGCCTTCTCGATTTCGGCTGGCTCGATGCGGTAGCCCCGCACCTTGACCTGATTGTCGACGCGGCCGAGAAATTCGATGTCGCCGTCGGCGCGGAGGCGAACCCGATCGCCGGTTCGATACAGCCGCTCGCCCGCTTCGCCGAAGGGGTTCGGCAAAAAGCGCTCCGCCGTCAAATCCGCGCGTCCGCGATAGCCTCTCGCCAGCCCTTGTCCGCCGACATATAGCTCGCCAGGGACGCCCGGCGGCAGCAAAGTCCCGCCCGGGCCGACCACGAACGCTTGCGCGCCGGGTATCGGCCTTCCGATGCTTATCGGCGCATCCGCTCGATCCTCGGATTTGATCTCGTGAACCGTGCTCCAGACCGCGCATTCGGTCGGTCCATATTCATTGAAGAGAGCCGCGCGGGGAACGCGATCGAAGTGACGCGCCGCCACCTCGCCTCTGCATTCTTCGCCCGCGACGATGACACATTCGAGAGATGCGCAATTCGTCGGCGACGCGAGGCTCGACAGGACCGAATACAGCGACGGCAGGCACAAGAGATGAGAAACGGCCTCTTGCTCGATCATCCGCATCAAGGCGCCCGGGTCGCGCCGGATGTTCTCGCCGGGAATGCAGAGCCGGCCGCCCTCGAACAAGGTCCAGAAAATGCCGGCGACCGAACTGTCGAAAGCGATCGAAGACAATAGGAGATAGGTCTTCACGGGCGCGGCGTAGAATTGCCGGCGCGCGAGGGTCGAGGCGACCGCGTTGCGGTGCGAGACCATCACGCCCTTCGGCAGCCCCGTCGAGCCGGACGTATAGATCAGATAGGCCAAATTGTCCGGCCCAGCGCGGCTGGGGGCGGCGCGCGTCGGATTGGCGCCGATCATCGCCGCATCCGCATCCAAAAAAACGACGGGCGTCGAAATGTCGGGGAGACCGGCGACCGTCCGCCGCGTCGTTATCACGGCCGCGGCGTTGGAGTCCGCCAAAATATGCTGGATGCGGGCCGCCGGATAGGAGGGATCGATCGGAACATAAGCGCCGTCCGCCTTGAGCGCGCCGAGGATCGCGACGATCATGTCGATGGACGGCTCCAGGAAAACGCCCACCGGCACATCGGGGCCGACGCCCATATTCGCGAGGTGATGCGCGAGTCGATTGGAGCGCTCGACGAGCTCGCCGTAAGTGAGGCTTTCTCCGCCCGCCGTCACGGCGATGGCGCCGGCCTCGGCGGCGATGTCTATCGACTGGTGGAGAAGCGGTCGATCGGGAAGAATCGTCAGCTTTGCGCTCGACTTGTCGATAAGCTGCCGCTCCTGTTCTGGAGCCGATAAGGAGAGCGCCGAGATTCGAGAGCCGGGATGCGTCAGGACGCTTTGCGCCAGCGCGTCGAAATGCGACGCCATCCGAACGATTGTCGCGTGATCGAAGAGCTCCGAATCATATTCGAGCCTCGCCTTCAATCCCGGACGTTCATCGAAGATGTGCAGCACGAGATCGAACGTCGCCGACTCCGTGCTCGTCTCCTCGACGCGGATCGTCAGTCCCGGCAGCTCGAGCTTCTCCGAAGGAAGATTATGCAGAACGAAGGCGACCTGAAACAATGGATTGTGGCTCAATCCGCGTTTGGGAGCCAATTCCTCGACCAGCTTCTCGAACGGCACATCCTGGTTCGATTGCGCGCCGAGGGCAGTCTCGTGGACGCGCGCAAGGAAGGTCTCGAACGACGGGTCGTCGCCGAGCTGCGTGCGAAGAACCAAGGCGTTGGCGAAAAATCCGAGCAGGTTTTCCAGTTCCGATCGCGTGCGGAACGCGATAGTCGTTCCGACCACGAGGTCGCCCTGGCCAGTGTAATGGAACAGGAGCGCCTTGAATGTCGCGAGCAAGACGACGAACAACGTCGTGTCGTTGCCGCGGGCCAAATTCGTAAATCCATCACGCAGGCTCTCCGACAAACGCCATGAATGGGTCGAGCCGCGATGAGCTTGCTTCGCCGCGCGCGGCCGATCGGTCGGCAAAGCCGACAAATCCGGCAGGCCTTCGAGGCGCTTTTTCCAATAAGCGATTTGCTCGGAGCCGCTCTCGCTCTCCATCGTCCGCCGATGCCAATAAGCGAAATCGCCATATTGAATCGGCAGCGGCGCCAACGGACTGGGCGAATGAGACAGCGTCGCCGTGTAGAGCTGGCCGATCTCCCGGATCAGCAGCCCGCTCGACCACCCATCCCAGACGATGTGATGCACCGTCAGGAGGAGCGCATGTCGCGCCGGGCCGAGCTTCAACAGCGTCACTCGAAGGAGCGGCGGACGCGCGAGATCGAACGGCTTGCGCGCTTCCACGCCGGCTCGCGCTCGAACTTCACTTTCTTGCGACGCAGGATCGATGTCCTGAAGGTCGACATGCCCGATCGCCAGATCGACATGCGGCGATATGATCTGGACCGCCGCGCCATTCTTGCTCTCGAAGCCGGAGCGTAGAACGTCATGGCGGCGGATCACCTCGTTCAGGCTGGCTTCGAGCGCTCGCGCATCGAGGAGCCCGTCGAACCAAGCCAGCAGCGGGATATGGTACAATGCGGCGTTCGACGTCACCTGGCATTGGAACCAGATGCGTTCCTGGCCGAACGACAGCGGATTTTGTGACGGCGGGCGAACAGATATTTCGTTGCGCGCGACGTTGGGACGACGTCCCCGCAGCTTTATTTCGAGGAGTTTCCGCTTGGCTGGGGACAATCGTCCCTTTCTATCCTCGCCGGCGATGGGGGTCGCGCTCATTTCTTCCACACTCCAGTCGTGGGCGATTGCTTCGACTCGGCGAAGCGACAGTCGTTTTGCGAGACTATTCCGCCATCTGCTCACGGAGGCTCGCGGCCTCCTCGTCGCTGACGGCCTCGAGGGTCGCGATCAGAGTCTCCTCGATCTGTTCCGCGAGCGCGGCGATCGTCGTGGCTTCGAATAAATTGCGAAGCGGAATCTCGACGTCGAACGCCGCTCTTATTCTCGATCGCACCTGGATGGCGAGAAGCGAGTGGCCGCCGAGCTCGAAGAAATTGTCTTCGACGCCGACGCGCTCCACCCGGAGCACTTCCGACCATATCTCGCACAACAGCTCCTCGGTCGCATTGCGCGGCGGCGCATATCGTTGCGCAAGCAGGCGAGCGGCGTCGAGGTCGGGCAGCCGTTTGCGGTCGACCTTGCCGTTCGGCGTCAACGGCAAGGCCTCGAGGAACAAGAACGCCGCAGGCGCCATGAACTCGGGCAGGGTCTGGAGAATATGCTCGCGCAACGCACGCTCGTCCGACGCGCTCCCGACGACATAGGCCACGAGACGGTAGACGCCTTTCGAAACTTCCCGCGCTACGACGCAGACGTCCTCGACCGTGGGGTGGTTCAGGAGGCAGGCTTCGATCTCTCCCGGCTCGATGCGATTGCCTCGTATTTTCACCTGGTGATCGACTCGTCCGAGAAATTCGATGACCCCGTCGGAGCGATAACGGCCGAGATCGCCGGTGCGATAGAGTCGTCCGCCCGCCGGACCGAACGGATCGGGCAGAAACGCCGCGGCGGTGAGATCGGGACGATTCAGATAGCCGCGTCCGACCTGGACGCCCGCGACGCATATTTCGCCGGCCACGCCGATGGGCGTCGGTTCGAGCCAACGGTTGAGAATATAGAGCTGCGTGTTGTCCACCGGCCGGCCGATCGGAACGCTCAGATCATTGCCTTGCGGCGGCGCTTCGATCGGATGATAGGACACATCGTCCGAACATTCGGCGGGGCCATAGGCGTTGAGCAGACGCACATGCGGATAGCGTTCCATGAAGCGCCGGCAGAGCTCGGGAGCGAGGGCTTCGCCGCAGGGCAGGAGCCACCGCAGGCTCGTAAGCTCCTCGCCGGTTTCGGACGCGTCGAGCAGCGCCCGTATCATCGACGGCACCGCTTCGAGAATGGTGACGCCATTGGCTTCGATCTCCTTCAGCAAGCGCTGCGGATCGCGAGAAATGTCGTCCCGAAAAACTTCGACGCGCGCCCCCAGCGCCGGGGCTGTCAGGAATTGCCAAACCGATATGTCGAAGCATTGAGACGCGGTCTGCGCGATGACGTCGTCGGCCGTCAGTCCGAGCGCTCTCTCCTTGGTGATGAGATTGTTGAACATCCCGCCATGTTCCACCACGGCTCCCTTCGGCTTGCCGGTCGAGCCGGAGGTGTAGATCACGAAGGCGAGATTGCTCGGACCATGGCGGCGAGCCGGAACGGCGCATTCGCCCCCGCGCGCCTCCAATGCGGCGAGGTTCAGAAGGCGAGGCGCGACCGTTTCGAGGATAGCGAGCACGGCGCGGGCGCGTTCATGGTGAGCCGATCCGGCGAGCGCCCAGCCGACCCGCGCCTCTTCGAAAACCTGGGCGATGCGACCGTCCGGATAGGCGGGATCGAGCGGAAGATAGCCGGCGCCGGCCTTGAAGACGCCCAGCATCATCACGAGAAAATCAAGACCGCGCTCGTCTAGGAGCGCGACGATGTCGTCCGGCTTCACGCCTTCGTCGATCAGAGCGGACGCGACGCGGTCGGCGCGTCGGTCGAGCTCGCGATAGGTGAGCGTCGCGCCGTCACAGCGCGCCGCGACCGCGTCGGGCCGTCTTTGAACCTGCCCTGCGAATCGCCCGATAATGTCGCGCGGCTCGGCGTAGGCGTGAGCTGTCTCGTTCCAGTCCTCGAGAAGCAGGCGGCGCTCCTCGTCGCTCACCACGGCGAAGTCGCCCAATCGGGCCTCTGGACGCCGGATCATTTGTTCGAGAAGCCCGCGATAATGGGAGAGAAGTCGTCGCGCGCCGGCCGCATCGACACGATCGCGCGCATAGGTGATCTGCAAATGGAGACGCGGTCCGGGAATGACCACGAAGGTGATCGGATAGTTCGTATGCGTGCGGTGCCAGCAATCCGTGAACCGCCAGCTTCCTTTCGATTCCAGCAGGTCCGGATCGACGGGCGCATTTTCGAAGGTCAGGAGATATTGGAACAGCTCCGTCCCACGCGGTATCTCGCTCCACTCCTGAACTTGCGTGAGCGAAACATATTCATAGTCCCGGATCGCATAATTGTGCTCGAGCACGTCTTTCAGAAATGACGACAGCGATTGCTTCATGTCGACGGCGACGCGCAGCGGCAAGCCGTTGATGAACAAGCCGAGGATGGATTCGACCTGCGGAAGATCCGCGGGACGTCCCGAAACGGTGACTCCGAACACGACCTCCGCACGACTGGCGTATTGCGCCAGCAGCAGAGCCAGGGCGGCTTGCGCGAAGGTGTTGGGCGTCACTCGAAAGCGCTGGGAGAGCTGTTTCAGCTTCGCCGTATCGTCCGCTGAAAGATGCAGGACGATGTCCTCGATCTCCTCGCTATCGAGGCCTCCGTCGCCGCTCGAACGGCTCGCGAAAAACGGCGTCGGCTCGTCGAAGCCTCGCAGATAGTCTCGCCAGAACGGCTCCGCGGCGCTGGCGTCCCGGCGCCGCAGCCAAGCGATATAGTCTCGAAAGCCTCGATGAGCCCGCTCCGGCAAGGCGCGTCGCTCGACCAAAGCCTCGTAATTCGATTGAAGCTCTTTCAAGATGAGCGAGGTGCACCAAGCGTCGAACAGGATGTGATGGTGACTGCGGACCAATAGATAGCGACGCGTCTCCAAACGGAAGAGTCGAATTCTGACGAGCGGAGCGCGGCCGAGATCGAATCCCTGCGACCTTTCTTCCGCCAGCAGCGCGTTCAGGCGGCTTTCCTGCTCGGCTTCATTCAGCTCCCGCCAGTCGAAAAAAACGAAGGGCAATTCGATCCGCCGATGGACGAGCTGTTGGGAGCTCGACAAATTGTCCCAAACGAAGGACGTCTTGAAAATTGAATGCGCGTCGGCGACGGCCTGCCACGCGCGCCGAAACACGTCGACGTCGATCTCTCCCTCGATCCAATACCGATGTTGCATCACATAGACGCCCGAATTGGGCAGCGACAGCGTGTGAAACAGCAAGCCTTCCTGCAGCGGCGTCAGCGGATAGACATCCTCTATCTGCGATAGGGCCACGCCGAGCCGGTCGAGCTCGACCCCGCCGAGGCTCGACAGCGGAAAGATTTTGTCGGCGGCGGCGGTATCGAAAGGCGGCTCGCCGTCCAAGGTCGCATCATGCGACGTGAACGCCGACGCCAGTTCCGCAATGCTCTGATGGCGGAAGATTTGGCGCGGCGTGACGGCGAGACCGGCGGCATAGGCGCGACTCGCGGCCTGAATGCTCAATATCGAATCGCCGCCCAGCGAGAAGAAATTGTCGTCGATCCCGACCCGATCGACCGCGAGGAGATCGGCGTAAATGCCGGCGAGCAGCGCTTCGACCTCGTTGCGCGGCGCGCGATAGGCGCATGAGGAGGTCGCTCCCATGTCCGGCGGAGGCAGACGCTTGCGGTCGATTTTGCCGTTCGACGTGACCGGAAGCGCGTCGAGGACAACGAAAGCCGAAGGGATCATATAATCCGGCAGCGATCGGTGGAGATGCGCGCGCATCGCCTCAGCCGAAGCGTCCGCCCCTTTCGCGCCGACGACATAAGCAACGAGGCGGTTCTGTCCCGACGCCTCCTCGAACGATGCGACCACGGCCTGTTCAACGCCGGCATGCTCGCGCAACCGCGCTTCGATTTCGCCGAGTTCGACACGGTAGCCGCGGATTTTGATCTGCTGATCGATGCGACCGAGGAACGTCACGACGCCGTGGTCGTCGACGCGGCCGAGATCGCCGGTACGGTACAGCCGTTCGCCGGCGGCGCCGAAGGGATCGGGAACGAAGCGCTCCGCCGTCAAATCCGGCCGTCCGATATAGCCGCGCGCCAGCCCGGCCCCACTCACACAGATCTCGCCGCTCACGCCCAGCGGCGTCGGCGTCGAATTGGGGCCCAGAATATAGGCGGTGGCATTTCCGATCGGGCGGCCGATCGGCGCAGCCTCGACGGAGGCGCCATCCAACTCCTCTCCGGTCAAGCAGAGCATCAGCGCGCCGACCGTCGTTTCGGTCGGACCGTAATGATTGAACAATCGGAATGACGGTCCTGTCGACAAGAGCCGCTTCGCCAATCGCATCGGCAATGCCTCCCCGCCGAAGATCAGCGCTTTGCGAGGCAATGGGTCCCTGCCGCCCGCCGGCGGCAGGAGCGCGCTATAGTGCGACGGCACGATCTTGAGCACGTCGATCGGGTTCGCCGTCAGATAGGTCCCGAACGCGTGAGGATCGGTCGCCGCGTCATAGCTCAGCACATGCAGACAGCCGCCGCTCGTAAGGGATGGAAAGAGCGCCGTATGGCCGAGATCGGCGGCGAGCGTCGAGACGAGCGCGAAATGAAGTCCGCTCTCGTTTCCGAGCCGTTCGAGAATGGCATGTGTGTAATGGACGAGGCTCCCGTGGGAGACCGCCACGCCCTTGGGCTGGCCGGAAGACCCGGATGTGAAGATGATATAAGCGAGGTCGTGGCGGTTCGTGACGACGGGCGGGGCGGTGCTCGGCTGCGCCGCGATCTCCGCCGCGTCGCCGTCGAGAAAGATCGGCCTGTCGAAATCGATTGTCGAGCGTTCGAACCACTCCTTTCGGCAGAGCAGCGTGCGCGCGCCCGCGTCCTGAAGCATTTGGGCGATCCGTGCGGGCGGCAATTCCGGATCGAGCGGCAGGTAGGCGCCGCCGGCTGCGAGAATTGCGAGGATCGCGACGATCGTCTCGGCGGAACGCGTGACGCAAAGGCCGACCGGCGCATTGCGATCCACGCCCTTGCCGCGAAGAAAATGCGCCAGTCGATTCGCGTCTGCGTTCAACTCGGCGTAAGTCAGTCGCCTCTCCTCGGCGACGACCGCAACGGCGTCGGGCGCTTTGTCGGCCCATCCCGCGACGACACGATGGATGGTCGAGGCTTCCGACCACGCGATCGGCTCCGGCGACACCCGCGCGAGCAGGCGCTGCATTTCCGTCGGGGTGAGCAATGGCAGCGCCGCAATTCTCGTCCCCGGATCCGCCACGACCGCGTCGAGCGCCGACTCGAAGCACCCGGCCAGACGCGCGATCGTCGCGTCCTCGAACAGGTCACGCCGATATTGGAACGACAGAGCCAGGCCGTCGCGAGTCTCGGCCGCCATCAGCTTGAGGTCGAAGCGCTCGATCCGAGCCTCGAGCGGCAAGCCGGAGATCGTCAATTCTCCCCAGGGCAACGGCTCGCTCTCCTCGCCGAGCGCCAGTTGCGCATAACCGCTCTCCGCGTCCGATTGCGCCTGTTGCAGCGCGAACCAGGTCTGGAAAATCGGCCATTGGCCGGCGACGCGCTCGGGCTGCAGACGCTCGACCAGTTCCGAGAACGGAAAGTCTTGATGCGCCAGGGCCTCGATCACGCATCTGTGAACGTCGCGCAGATATTCCGAAAACGGCTTTTGTGGCGCGAGCCGCGTTCGCAGAGCCAGAGGATTGACGAAATTTCCGACGACGTTTCTGAAACGACCTTGGCTGCGTCCGCTGCTCGCCGTGCCGACGATCAGGTCCGGCTGATGAGTGTAGCGATAGAGAACAACCTTGTACGCCGCGAGCAAGACGGCAAACAGCGTGACGCCATTCGCATGCGCCAGCGTCTTCAGAGCCGCCGTCGTTTTCGCGTCGAGTTGCGTGCGGAACGTCGATCCGAGGCAGCGCGGTTCGGAGGATCGCGGATGATCGGCGGGAAGAGCCAATACCGGAAGTTCGTCCCCGAGCCGTTCTCGCCAATAGCGCCATGCGCTCTCGCTCGCCTCGCTCCGCATATATCGTCGTTGCCAGGAGACGAAGTCCTGATAGCTCGTCGAGAGAGCGGGAAGGTTGGCCGTTTGCTGGGCGCAACGAGCCGCATAGCCGAGTCGAAGCTCCTCCAGAACGATCAGCAACGACCATAGGTCCAGCGCAATATGGTGCGCGCAGAGCAGCAAGGTCGCGCCGTGGTCGCCGTGGCGATACAATGTCGCCCTCAATATCGGTCCCGCCGCGAGATCGAAAGGCTTCCAGGCTCGCAGACCCATGTCGTTCTGCAACTGATCGCGCGTCCAGCCGGCGGCGTCGACGATGGAAAAACAGTCGCCGATCGACCGCAGCGGCGCCGCCGACTGGACGACGTCGTCGCCTTCCAGCCCGTAGACGCCGCGCAAAATCGGACGCCGTTCGAGCACATCGGCCAGAGACATGCTCAGCGCCGCGCTGTCCACCGGCCCCTCGATCCGCAAGGCGAGGTGTAAATTATAAGCGACGCTCGACGGCTCCAATTGGTGGACAGCCCACATCGCCCGTTGCGTATAGGACAGACCGCGGTCGCCGATTGCATCATCGGCCCGCATCGGTTCGGCGGCCCGGGGAGACGCCGACTCGCAGAGCGCTTCCGCCGCTTGTCGGAATGTCATGTCGGACAATAGGGGAGAAAGAGGAACCTCCACGCCGAGCAACGCGTCGAGCGCGTGCTTGAGCTCGACTGCGCGCAAAGAGTCGAGACCGCTGGCGACGACCGGCGCATCCTCGCTCAACCCGCTCTCTGGCATACGCAACAGCCTGGCGGCGGTGGAGAGCAGAAAGCGCGTGAGCAGCGCGATTCTCTGCGGAGGAGCGAGCAGACCCAGCGCATCGCGCAAGAGCGCGTCGCTTCCCGCCGGCGCCGGCGCGACGGCATTTTCCTGCCGATCCGCGGCGCCTATTCTCTCCTCGCGTGTCCGTGCGAGAATTGGAAGCGTTCCTTCGAGATAGCCCCGCCGGCACTCGGCGCGGCGGATCTTGCCGCTCGACGTCTTCGGGACAGACCCCGGCTGAACCAGAACGATCTCCGAGGGGGCGATGTCGCATCCGCTCGCCAGCCGTTCGCGAATTTTCTGGAACAGCGCCTGCGCTCCATTTTCACGCAACGACTGCAGTAGCGAACGCTGAGGCTCCACGAGGACGACGAGCGCCTCTTGCTCCTCCATCGTCACCGAAAAGGCGGCGCTGCAACCGGGACGAACGTCTTCCACGTCGTCGTCGATCGCGCTCTCGAAATCTTGCGGATAGTAATTTCGGCCGCCGACGATGATGAGATCTTTCAGCCGTCCCGTAATAAAAAGCTCGCCTCGCTCCAGAAAGCCGAGATCGCCCGTGCGCATGAAGCGTCTCGTCTCCTCGCCTGCGAGCTGCGTGCGAAATGTGCTTTCGGTCATCGAGGGGCGATTCCAATAGCCTTGCGCGACGCTCGGCCCCGTCACCCAAATCTCGCCGACCGTTCCATCATCGCAAGGGTTGCTCGTATGCGGATCGACGATCAGAACCTCGTGTCCCGGCCAAACGCGCCCGCAGCCGACCACGGAGACGGCGTTCCCGGCGGCGGCGTCCACGATTCGGTTCGCCTCGAGCTCCGTCCGATCCACGCGACGCAGAGCGGCGGCCCTCCCGCGCGTCGGCGCCGTCACCACCAATGTCGCTTCCGCCAGGCCGTAGCACGGAAAGAAGCTGTCGCGCCGGAATCCGCAATCGGCGAAGGCGGCGGCGAAGCGATCGTGCGTCGCGGCCCGCACCGGCTCCGCTCCGTTGAAGGCGATGCTCCAGCAGCTCAAATCGAGATCGCGCTTCTCCTGCGTCGTGATCTTGCGCGCGCAGAGATCATAAGCGAAATTCGGCCCTCCGCTCGTGTGCGCGCGATAGGTCGAGATCGCCCGCAGCCATCGTATCGGCTTTTCGAGAAACGCCATCGGCGACATCAAAACCGCCGTCGCGCCGACATAGAGCGGCTGTAGAATATTTCCGATCAATCCCATGTCGTGATAGAGCGGCAGCCATCCGACGAGCGTCGATCGCTCATTGTGCCGAAAGCTCTCCTTGATCAACGATTGATTGGCGAGCAGATTGCCGTGGCTGACCATCACGCCGCGCGGATCGCCCGTCGAGCCGGAGGTATATTGCAGGAAGGCGAGGCGATCGGGATCGATTGCGATCGGCCGCCAGTCCGCGCCGTCCGACTCGACGCCGTCGGTCAGGCTCCATCGCCATTTTCCGGGTCGCAGCTTTTCTTCGGCGTCGCCGCCGAAACGCGCGTGGAGCGCGGAGGTCGTCATGACCGCCGCCGGCTCCGCATCGGAAAATATCGCCTGCAGCCGCTGGATATGTCGACCAGACGGCGGATAGGCGGGAACAGCGGCGACGCCCGCATAGAGACATCCGAAGAACGCTTCGATATAGTCCAGTCCCGGCGGATACAGAAGCAACGCCCGCTGGCCTTGCGCGTCGAGATCCTGAAGATTTGCGGCAATAGACCTGGCGCGGCGATCGAGTTCGGAAAAGCTCAGGCGAGCGCTTTCTTTCTCTCCGTCATCCAGAAAAACATAAGCCGTCTCGTCTGGCTGCCGGGCAGCCCGCATACGCAGCAGCGCCACCAGATTGGTTACGCTTTCCAGCGACCGGTCGTCCGCATGAGCGTGCTCGAATATCGAGATCATGATCGTTGCATCTCCAGGCCTTTTCGACACGGCGCTCGAGAACAGAGTCATTCAAGAGACGTAATTCAGATAGGGTCGATAGTACGGCAGCAGCCGCTTCGCGGAGACGCCGCTCCACAATCCGAATGCGATGATCATGTTGTAGTAGACATTCTTTGCGGGCATTCCGCGCGCGAAGGCCAGCGCTCCACGCAGAGCGCTGGCCTTCGTATGCCAGTCCACATTGAACGAGAAAGCGCAATCGAGGCTGCGCACATGATGGAGCACGCCCGGCGGCATGTATAGGACGTCGCCAGGTTCGACGACGAGTTCCGTCGGATTCGCCCGTCGATAGAGTGGATGCCGAATGCAATCTGGCCTTTCGACGTCGACCGCGCACCATCGCCAATTATAGGGATAGCAATATTCGATCTGCTCGTGAGGAAGCAGCGTGAATTTTTTTCTGCCCAGCACTTGGAAGAACAAATTATGAGTCAGCAGGCAATCGAAATGCAGCGGCGTCATACTTCCCGAGGGTCCGAGAAAGAGCTGCGCGAATGTCGACCACTCTGCGCCGTACCACGCCGGAAAGAAATCTGCGGGAAACCCTTCGAGATCGGCGCCCGCGTCCGGCAATATGCTCTCGAGCGGCACATCGTGCAGATAGGCCGGTCTTTGCGCCGTCGAGTCGCTTTCGCGTCGCGATTCATAGAGCTCCAGAGCGTCGACATAGTCGCCCAGCAGAGCCTGGTCGAGACATATTCCCGAAGGCCCCCACTTCTTGAGGATCACGTTCCGGTCGCCGGCGCGGCGTCGTAGATGGTCCAGATTCCAGAGCGAGAACGCCGCGCAGCCCTTCAGTCCGCCCGAGACGACCACCGGTCGTCGCAAACGAACGTAGTTCTCGACGAACTCGTCGGGAGACAACTGGTCCAGCCGATCGACGCGAAATGCCATCGTCATCTGTCCAACCCTTGATCGGATTACAATCAGGCGATCGGCCGGATCATGGGCCGTTCGAAAACAACGAATTCTGCTCGCGGCGAAGTCGCAAGGGCGGCGGTCGACCGGCGATCGTCGAAACCCGCAGCGCGTCGGCGCCCCGCTCAGGCTTCTCGCGCTTCGGCTTTCGCCATCTGCTCACGTAGACTGAGAGGACGCATGTCGGTCCAGACCTCATTGACGTAGGCGAGACATACGGCCTTGAGCCCTGTCTTGCCGACGGCTCGCCAGCCTTTCGGAATG
Organism: Methylosinus sp. RM1; assembly: GCF_011378635.1. Lineage (NCBI taxonomy): Bacteria > Pseudomonadati > Pseudomonadota > Alphaproteobacteria > Hyphomicrobiales > Methylocystaceae > Methylosinus > Methylosinus sp. RM1. Next base: position 19,460 of record NZ_WOVC01000026.1, on the reverse strand, counting down.
TCCTTGTACTCCGGCCAGATCGAATATTGTTCTTCGTGATTCACGACGACCGTGTAGATGGCGTTTTCGTCTTCTTCCCAAGCCATGATGAAAGGCCTCCCTAGCATACCGTCTCCGCGGCTCGGACGGCTTCCTGAAAGCGATCGACGATCGCGTCGACGTCCGCCTCGGACGCGATCAGAGGCGGCAGAAACCGCACGACCGCGCCCTGCCTTCCGCCCAATTCCACGATCAATCCGCGGCGCAGACATTCATGCTGAATTTGACGCGCGAGGTTCGGAAACGGCGGCGGCGCGTGGCCGAGAGAGCCGACCGCATCCCTGTCGACGATTTCCACGCCGATCATGAGGCCACGCCCGCGGACGTCTCCGACGCAGCGCGCCTGCGTCGCGACGGAGCGGAGCGCCGCCAGCATATTTCGACCCATTTCCGCGGCATGGCGATCCAAGGCGCGATCGCGAATATGGCGGATCGTCGCCGCGCCGGCGGCAAAGGCGAGCTGGTTGCCGCGAAACGTCCCGGCGTGCGCGCCGGGCTTCCAATCGTCGAGATCGCGATGATACACGATGGCGGACAAGGGAAGTCCGCCGCCGATAGCCTTGGACAATACCAGCACGTCGGGCGTTATGGCCGCATGTTCGAATGCATAAAAACGCCCTGTGCGTCCGAGACCCGTCTGCACCTCATCCATGATGAGCGGAATGCCGCGACGTTTGGTCATGCTGCGTATTTTACGCAGCCACTCGTCCGGAGCCGGATTGACGCCGCCCTCGCCCTGCACCGCCTCGACGATCATCCCGGCCGGAAGCAAGACGCCGCTGTTGGGATCGTCGAGCATCGTCTCGATATATCGCGCTCCCATATCCGCGCCGGCGTCCCCGCCCAAACCAAAAGGGCAGCGGTAGTCCAAAGGATATGGAAGAAACTGAACCTCCGCCGACAGTCCACTGAGCGCGATCTTTGGAACGCTTTCGCCGCTGACGCTCAAAGCGCCATGGGTCATGCCATGATAGGCGCCATGGAACGCGACGATGCCTCTGCGGCCCGTCGCCGTCTTGACGAGCTTCAACGCCGCCTCGATGGCGTCGGCCCCCGACGGTCCGCAAAATTGTATCTTGAAGTTCTTCGCGAACTCCGGCGGCAGACTTTCGAAGAGGTCGCCGATGAAGCGATCCTTGAGAGGCGTCGGCAGATCGAGCGTCTGAAACGGGATCTCTTCGCTCAATGCGCTCTGAATCGCGTCGACGACGACCGCGTGATTATGACCGAGCGCGAGAGCGCCGGCTCCCGCCAGACAGTCGATATACTCCCTTCCCTCGACGTCTCGAACCCTCACGCCGCGACCAGATTTGAGCGCCAAGGGAAGCCGGCGCGGATATGTCCGCGCATTCGATTCGATCGCCTCCTGACGATCGAGATAGGCGTTCCCGAAAGTCGGATAGAATGGACGCCACGCCGGTTCGGGGCTAGAATCGACGTCACTCGCGTTCAACGGCTCCGACGACTGCAGGACATCGATCTTGCTCTGCGCCGCGATCGCGCCCGCGTCTATGAAATTTCTCTCGGAATGCAGCGATTCTTGCGACATCAGGCAAAGTCCTCCCACAGTGGGGTCGACGGCGACCTCACTTCGTCCGACGCAATCGCGTTCAAATACATCCATGCCCTTAGACGTATGGGATCGGCGAAACATGCCAAAAAAATTCGCGCCGCCCCGAAAATCGAATCCGTCTTCGGGGAAGCCGATGACGCCCGGCGCGGCGCTCGCTTATTTTTGCGTCGGCGAGAGACCGCCAACTCGTGAGAAATATCGTATCGGGTTTCGCGACGGAGTGCGCATGACGTGACCCATGTGGAGAGTCCTAACCAAAGATAGCTTTGAAGGCCGATAGTTTTTTCCGCGAGGGCTTCCAAATTGTCGTGCAGATGGTGGTAGACCCGCCTGCTCAGTGGCGAGCGCGTGGCGGTAATTGCGGAGCAGCAAGAAGTCAGCCCCACCGAGGCTTCGGCCATTCTCGGCATCTCGTGGCCGCTCGTCGTGCTGCGGATGGATCGCGGCGATCTCCCCTTCCGCTATGTCGGCAAACATTGCCGTGCCGCGCTCAAAGACGTGCTGGCGCTGAAGACGAAGCTCGACGTCCAAGGTAGCGCGATGCAAGCGCTTGCCGATGATGGGGAGGACTTGCGCGTTCGCTATTCTGATCGCCACCTTGGTCGCGACGCTCTCCGCGATCGATCTCGATGCGCCTGCGCCGATCATCCGTGACGCCGGCGCCGCCATTACCACCGATCGAGACGATCTTTCCGCCGAGCTGCGCCGCTGCGGCGCGCTCGCGCTCCAGGATGCCGAAGACCAGCGCTGTGAGGCGATCTGGACGGAGAACCGCCGCCGCTTCTTCGGCAGGCCGGCGCGGCCGACGCCTCCCACGGCCGCGCCGGCCAATTCCTCTTCGTCCTCCTCCGCATCGAAAGGCGCCGCGCGATGAACAACGTCGGCGTCATCGACTCCTTCCTGAACACTTTTACGACCTATATCGATTCCGGCTTCGGCCTGCTGAAAAGCGACGTCGCCTATCTCTCCTCGACACTGATCGCGATCGACATCACGCTCGCCGGCCTGTTCTGGGCCTGGGGCGCCGACGAGGATGTGATTCAGAGGCTCGTGAGGAAGACGCTCTACATCGGCTTCTTCGCCTTCCTCATTACCAATTTCAACAAGCTCTCGGGAGTGGTCTTCAACAGCTTCGCCGGCGTCGGCCTCAAGGCCGGCGGCTCTTCTGTGTCGACCGCCGATTTCCTGCGGCCCGGCCGTCTCGCTCAGGTCGGCCTCGACGCTGGCCAGCCGCTGCTCGACTCCGCGAGCCAGATAATGGGCGTTGCGTCCTTCTTCGCCAATTTCGTTCAGATCGCCGTGCTGATGATCTCCTGGCTGCTGATCATCAGCGCCTTCTTCATTCTCTCCGTGCAGCTCTTCGTCACGCTGATCGAGTTCAAGCTGACGACGCTCGCCGGCTTCGTGCTCATTCCCTTCGCGCTCTTCAACAAGACCGCCTTTCTCGCCGAGAAGGTGCTCGGCAACATCGTGGCGTCCGGCGTGAAAGTGATGACGCTCGCCGTCATCGTCGGCATCGGCTCGGGCCTCTTTTCGCAATTCACGACGAGCTATGGCGGCGAGCAGCCGACGATCGAGCAGACGCTCTCCGTCGTGCTCGCCGCTCTCGCCATGCTCGGCCTTGGCATATTCGGGCCCGGCATCGCGACCGGCCTCGTCTCCGGCGCGCCGCAGCTCGGCGCCGGCGCGGCGGTCGGCACCGGTGTCGCCGTCGCGGGCGCCGGAATGGTCGGAGGCGCAGCGCTCGGCCTCGCCGGAAGGGGAGCGACGGCCGCCGCCTCGGGAGCGGCCGCCACCGCGCGCGGCGGCGCGAGGCTCGCCGGCGGAGCGACGTCGGCCTATGCGCTCGGCTCGGCCGGCGAGTCCGGGCCTTCGGCTATCGCCGCCGGACTCGCCGGCGTCGGCCGCGCCGCAGGCGCCGTCGCAACGGCTCCGTTCCGGCGCGCGGCCGCACGCACGGCGAGCTCCTTGGCCGAGAACTATTCCGCCGGCGCGCGCGCCGCCTTCACGGCGACCGGCGGCTCGTCGACGACAGGCGCGGTCGGCGACAACGCGACAGGCGGTTCGCCAGGGAATGCGCCGCCCGCCTGGGCGCGGCGCATGAAACGCAATCAGCTCGCGAGCCACGGCGCGACGACCGCCGCGCATGTCATTCAGTCCGGCGACAGCCACGGCGGTGGCCATTCCGTCGATCTCTCACAACAGGAATAGACCCATGTTCCGACGCGCCTCGGTGCGCTATGGCCGCACGCCCGAACCGGAGACGCCCTATCAAAGAGCCGCGCAGGTCTGGGACGAGCGCATCGGCTCGGCGCCAGGTCGCGTACATGATCACCGCCATACTGTGCGCCACGGCGACCGCCGCCTTGCGACGACAGCCGCGTTCGGCCAGCGCCTCACACCAGGTTTTGAGCTTGCCCTTGCCCTTGAATCACGTCACAGCGCAGATACCGCCTCGTATACGAACGTCGCACATCCGGGTCGCCGGCCTTTGAGATGCGTCCCCGAACATCGATCGAAGCGCCGGATTGCCAGCGCCGCGACGTCGACCTGAAATAGGCCGCGATATCGCGTGAACGGCGAAAGCGCGATGGGTCATCGATCGCCGAAATGAAGTTGAGCGCCGTCTCCGGCCCGACTCCGGGAATGTCCTCGAAGCGTCGCGCCGGCTCGCGCGGAGCGACGACCCGAAAGTGGCGCCAGAGAATCGTCGACGCCGAAACATTCGGAGCGAAAAGATTTTTTCGACCGCGGGCAGGCCGAGTTTTCGTCCAGATCCCCTATTACCGTGACATGATATGAATCATTAATTCTCGCCTTTCGTTCCCTTCGGCTTCCCTCCGCGTTTGCCGGGCGTGACGGCGCGGCCGAGCGGCTGCTCCACGGAGGCGATGAAATCCGCGGCTCCCATCGGCCGTCCGTTGACGCTCTTGGTTTCGAAACCTTCGAACGCCATCAACTCTTGGAGCGTCAGCTCCGACAGGTCGGCGAAGCGCGCCACCCGCTTCAACGCCGGCGCAACATCGACGAGCGGGTCGTCGCGGCCGGCGAGATGAGCCGCGACGCCGCCGTGCGGCCAATCCTCGGGCCGCGCCGCGAGGCGAGCGGGCGCCGGATTGACGCGAGATAGCGCAGCGCGGCGACAAGATGCGCCTCGTCCATCGCGACGGAGGCGAATCGGCCCTGAATCAGATGTCCTGTGACGCGCGCGCGGGCGTTGAAAAACGCGGTATAGCGGCGATGCGCTTCCCCACGGCGCGCGACAGCCCCTCCGTCGTCGCGGGCGTGAGGAAGAGATGAACATGATTGGGCATGCAGCAATAAGCCCAGCGGAAGACGCCATTCGCCGCGTGGCGTCCGGCGACGAGATCATGATCGAGCGAGTAGTCCCTGTTTCGCCAGCCCGTTTGCGCCGGGAGTTCAAATCGAATCGCCGAAAAAGCTGTTTTGATTGCGGCTGCCGAAAATTCCTCTTGACCGCTTCGGCGCGCGTTGCCTACCCTGCAGCCGAAGAGATTAGAATTCTGTGGGGCAAGCGGTATGGTCCACGCAAACTATTTGGCGAGAGCGTTGTTCTCGCGTCGATTGATTTGTTCGATGCCTGAAACCGGGCACGGCTATCAAATTCTGAACGAGCATCGAACCATGACATCCGGCAGCATCGCAGCAGATGGCGTCACGCTCGCGATCGTGATGATTTATGTAATTCGTATCCTGTTGGCGTAATTCGGAGATTATGCCTTTAAAGAAAATAATAATATCTGCGCTGCGCAGTTTGACGAGCGTATACCGTCAAGCTCTGCGTTTCACAGCCGGTCGATCGACATACCGAGCTCAAGTCCCCAGCGAAAGTGTCGAGCGCATCGCTAGCGGTTGCGCTTTTTTTTGTATGTTGATGCTCGGATCTTTTTGTCATGCGGAAGAGATCAACGATTCTCGCGACTACGCGCCGGCGTTTCTGGAGATAAACGAGGGGCACTGCGAGGATGCATTTTTTGATTTGGTTAAGATGGCTCAGAGGGGTGATTTATTCGCCCTAAGGGTCTCTTTTGCTTTATTCTTTTATGATGTTTTGCATTTAAACGGAGAACTGGTGAATAGGTCGGCGCTGCTACATGCCTTGTTAATGCATTCGATGGTCGCGGACGAGAAGAGTGTTTTGAAGTGGGTTCCGAGCAACAAAATATTGGAGCGCGCGGCCGAACGTATCCTTCGTTCAGATAATGACTATGGAGTTCGTTGGGGCAAATACGGATGTTTTGCACAGTACTCGCCTTCGCAGTGCGTCAGTTACGCGATCGATATGGGAATTATCCCAGACTTACAGCAGTCTATGCAATTGATGCTTAACTTAAATAACCATACTGTATCTATCACGTGCGGAAACCGTGGAAATCTCGGAGAGCAAAAATGACATCTCGGCCGCTAACGATTGGTGAGATTGCCCTCGGCGCTTCCGTATTTGGAAACTCGCTCGATTATAGTACGATCAGTGTTATTAATAGCACATACCACCCTTTTCAACCAGACAATGTCACGATGACGCCCGATGGCAATATTTATAACAAATATGCGCCAGATGATTATTCTAAGTCGCTATCAGATTCTGCGCTGTTTATCCACGAGCTTGTTCACGTATATCAAATTCAACATGGAGAGGACCCTAGAATTAGGGGGCTTGAAGGACTCATAATAACTGGCGGCGAATACACAGAATTGTACCCATACAATCTGAATGAAATTGAATCATATGATGATTTAAATTTTGAACAAAGAGCGGCAGTTGTAGAGGATTATTTTCGGCTTCAGCATAAAATTCCTGCGCGATGGTCACAAGAAAGCACCTCAATCGAGCGATATAGAGAGATAATCCCTACCGAAATTGTGCCAAAAAGTGATTCTGATGCCGGCCATAAATGTTTTCCTGCAGGCACTCCAATCCAGATAGCACCCGGTGTAAGAGCTGCGATTGAGCAGATCAAAATTGGCGATACTGTTCTCGCCTTTGATCCTTCGAACGGTGCTCTGGTGCCGCGGCGCGTCACTCGCGTTTTCAAAAATGTAACCGAGGAATGGTTGGTGCTCCACGGCGACATGTCTGGAACAGGATCGATCGAGTTGACAGTGACGCCAGGCCATCGCTTCTACACGCCCGCGGGCGACTTCCGTCGTATCGACGAAATCGCTGCAGGCGACCGAAAAATCGTGCTCGCCGATGGGAGCGTGGCCGAGATCACAGCGGAGCGGATCGTCTATTCCGAAGAGACGGCGCATCTCTACGAGCAGGCGGAGCGCGTCATCCACGCATCCATCGGTGGTCTCGCATTGACCCCGAAGATCGAGCGCGGGTGGAAGACCTACAATTTCGAGGTGGAGGAACTGCACACCTACATCGCCGGCGGCGTGCGTGTGCATAATGAATCGAACTTTTTCACCCATCTCATCGACAATGTCGGCAGCTTTCTCGACGAAATCGGCTCAAACGTCTCCTCCCTATTCGACGACATCGGCGCCGGTCTGGACAACCTCTTCTCGGGCTTTGACGATTCTGGCCTGTTCTCTGACTTCTCGCTCGATTTCGGCGATTTCGGACTCAGTGACTTCGGCTTTGGCGACTTCGGCGCCAGCTTCGATCAGGCATCCTGGCAGCAACAGGCTGATTGGGATTGGCAGTTCTGGGACGACTGGTGGAGCGACTGGCCCGTCATCCTCGACCTCGACGGCAACGGGATCAAGATCGATCCGCTGACCTCGTCGAACACCTATTTCGACATGGCGGGCGACGGCTATCAGCATCGCACGGCCTGGGCCGGCGCCGGTGACGCCGTGCTCGCCTTCGACGCCAACAATGACGGTGCGATCAATCAGAAGAACGAGATCGTCTTCACCGAATGGGACCCGACGGCGACCTCAGACATGCAGGCGCTGCTCGATGTGTTCGACACGAACCATAATGGCAAGCTCGACGCAGGCGACGCGAAATTCGCGCAATTCAAGCTCGTCATCACCAATGCCGATGGTAGCAAGACGCTCCAGACCCTGGCGCAGGCCGGAATCGCATCGATCGATCTGAAGGAGAATAATTACGCCCAGACCTTCGTCGACGGCTCGTCGATCGACGGTCAGACGATTTTCACCCGCACCAATGGCGCGACCGGAATCGCGGCGAGCGTCTCACTCGTCTATGACGCCACAGGCCACGCGCTACAGACGGCCACCAGCACGGCTCCGAATGGCGCGGTGACTGTCGATAACAAGGCCTATTCCGCCGACGGCCGGCTCGCGAGCGAGACCATCTCCGTCACGTCCGCGGACGGAAGCTCCCGCACGCTCTCTCAGGACGTCGACGGAGACGGCGTCATCGACCTCGTCCAGTCGCAGCAGACGGTCGTCAATGGCGACGGCTCGAAGACGGTGACGCTGACCGATGCGACCACGGGCGGCGTCAATCTCGACAGGATCGTCACCACGACCAGCGCCGACGGCAGATCGACCACCATCCAGCGCGACATGGATGCGAATGGCGTCTTCGAGCAGACGGAGACGCTGGTCACCGAGGCGGACGGGTCCAAGACGAACATCGTCTCCAATTTCGGCAACGATGGAACCTTGATCAGCAAATCGAGCTACATCACCAGCGCGGACGGCCTGACCCGGACCGACAGGACCGACGAGAATGGCGATAATGTCTGGGACACGACCTCGACCGACGCCAAAAGTACGAATGGCCTGGAACAAGCGGTTATGCTGTATCGGCTTTATCTGGCCGCGCTCGGACGCGAGCCGGATACGGGCGGCTTCAACGGATGGCTCACCTGGCTCAACAGTGGGAACAGCCTGCAGGCGGCCGAGGCGGGCTTCGTCCAATCGCCCGAGGGCCAAAGCAAATACGGCTGGATGACGAACCAGCAATTCGTGGTTCACATCTATAATGACGCGCTCGGTCGAAATCCAGAGCCAGAGGCGGAGCAGGGCTGGACCAACGCCTTGAACACAGGAATGTCGCGCGAAGAATTCGTCGACGTTGTCCTTCACTCATCAGAAATGGCGTTTCATACGGCGGCGTCCGCCTCGTCTTGGCTCGCGGCCAATGGCGGCGAGGTCGAGACGATCACCGACACGAATGCCGACGGATCCCTGCGCGACAAGGTCACGACCTGGACGAGCGTCGACGGGCGTTCGAAAACGTCGCTGTTCGATCTCGACGGCAATGAAACGATCGATCTGCGAACGATCGAGACGATGGCCGATAATTCGGACGGATCATATTCCGTCACCCAAACCAACTATAATTCCGACGGATCGCTGCGCGGCCGCACACACACCTGGCTTTCCGCCGATAATCTTTCCAAGACGAGTTGGATCGACGTGAATGGCGACGGCTATTGGGAGCGCGTAACGACGGATGTGACCGTCGTCGCGCCAGATGGAACCCGGACCGAGACAACCACCGACCTCAATGCCGACGGCTCCGTGCGGGCTCGAACGATCGTCGTGAAAGGGGCCGATGGCCGCTCGCGGACGATCCAGTTCGATCAGAACGGCGACGGCGTGTTCGACACAGTCGAGACGATCGTCGTGGCGGCCAACGGGTCGAGCGTCGATACGATTTCGAACTATACTCCGAGGAACGTCCTGATCGACAGGACTGTAGCGACGACCAGCGCCGATGGCCTCACGCGCATCACGCAGGTCGATGCAGACGCCAATGGATCGTGGGACACCACCACGACCGAAGTAACCGTCAAGAACGGAGACGGATCGTCGACCAAAACGACGATGCTCACCAATTCCAACGGCTCTATACGCGAAAATTCGGTCGTCACGACGAGCGCCAACGGACTGACGGTCACGACGCAAGCAGATCTCGATGGAAATGGCGCCTATGACCTGACGACGACGGACGCGCGCAGCGTCGCGGCCGACAACAGCCATGTCGAGACCGTCAGCCGCAACAATGGCAATGGTTCCTTGCGCGATCAGACGATTACGTCGGTGAGCGCGGATCGACGCAGCACGACGATCAACCACGATATCGACGGCAATGGCGCAAACGATCAGACGGAGACCATTCAGATTCAGTCGAACGGCGCCACAATCGACACGACCTCGAATTTCAACTCCGACGGCAGCGTCAAGAATCAGCTAACGACCACGGAGAGCGCGGACGGCCTCTCCAGCGAGACCGACTTCAGCGAATTGGTGACGCACTACAATTGGATTTGGGTAGGATATTGGATTCCGATCCCCTATCAGTCCCTCGACGTGGTGAAGACCGTGACCGATGTCACAGTCCTGAACGGCGACGGCAGCAGGGTCGGAACATTTACACAGTATAATGGCTCGACGTCCGGTAGCATTCGCGAGCAGATCGTCACGACCGTCAGCGCCAATGGCCTCTCCACCTCCAAACAATGGACAGGATCCAACGGCGGCGCAAGCATCAATCTGGCGTCGAGCGACGTCACGACTTATAATTCGGATGGTTCGACGACACGGGTCGTGATCGATCAGTCGACCGACCCTGGGATGATGTTTTTGTACGGATCGAACGCGCCCATCCTGATCGACAAGGCCGTAACCACGGTCGACGATTCGAATTTGGCGACGACCTATCAGCTCGACGTCAATGGCGACGGAACCTACGATACGATTGACGTTTCGACCGTCACGGTGGACGGCGCCGCCGCGGACACGCTGACCGCCAAGAATCTCGATGGCTCACTGCGCCGGAAGGAGGCCACGACCGTCAGCTGGGACGCGCTGAGACAAAATCTAGCGCGCGACGCCAATGGCGATGGCGTTTATGAGCATTTCGAGAATAGTGGCCAAGAGGCGAGCGGCGCATCGGGCGGCGTCATATGGGAAACCAATTCCAGCGGCGCGCTGAAGGATAGAATTGTCACGCTCGACAGCGCTAACGGTCTGACGGCATTGAAGGCGATCGATGCGAACGGCGATCGCTCCGTCGATTGGTCCCGATCGAGCGTCGAGCGTCTCAATGCGGACGGGAGCCATACCGTCACAACGTCGGATTTCAACTCGAATGGCACACTGCGAGCCCGCATCGTCACGACAGTCAGCGCCAACGGCTTGTCGAAGACATCGCAGATCGATTTGAATGGTCTCGGCTCCGCTATCGAGACAGAGACCGACCTGACGACGCTGAATGCGGACGGCAGCGTGACGCGCGAGGTCGCCGATTTCTACGCAGGGGGAGCCCTGAAAGGAAAATCGGTCCTCACCACGAGCGCCAACGGCAAGTCCGCGACCACGACGATCGATATCGATGGAGACAATGTCACCGACAAGACCGTCTCGGTGACGGAGGGCGCCGATGGCGTCAAAGTCTCGACGATCACGTTCAAGGACGGTTCGACCGCGACGACCACGACGAGCTTCGACGGCCTGACGACGACAATGAACACGTCGGCCGGAATTACTCAGAATAGGACGGAGCTGGGCGACGGAACCGGTAGCTACAATTGGAGCTCAAAAGACTCCTATGGCACCACTATCGGTTCGTCGTCGCATACGATCGATGAGAACAAGATCGACACATATGCCTACTCGAGCTCGAACGCTTCTGGCACGATCCGCATCGAGTCCGACGCGTTGAATCAATATCTCGATTTGGCGGAGCGCTTGTACGACTCGGCCTTCGATCGCGACATGCTGATCGACGAAAAGGAGCTGATCGGCAAATACATCAATTCGTCGACGAATGCGTTGAATTCGACGCAGCTGGCGAACGACCTCATGAACGCGACCGAGTTTTCCACGCGCTATGGCGGGCTGTCGAATCTGCAGTTCGTCGAACGCGTGTTCGAAAATGCGCTCGGCCGCGCTCCTTCTGTCGCCGAGCTCACCGGCTATCTCGGTCAATTGAACGCCGGAGCGCTCAGCCGCGCCGACCTGATGGTTCAGATTTCCGAGAGCGCCGAGCACGTGCTCGTCGGAAACGTCCATGCGACGACGAACAATTCCGTTCAGTCGATGGCGTCCTTGGCGTCGGACCATATTGTCGATCAGCAGCTCGCCAAGGACATGGTCTCGCGCGTATATCAAACGGCTTTCGGACGCGACCCGACCGCCACCGAGCTTTCGGACGGCTATCAGGCGATCGTCGGCGGAGGCGCCAATGAGGCGGGACTGGCGAACAATATCGTCTCGGTTCAATGGGTGTGGTGGCCTTACGTCTCGAATCCGAGCACTTTCGATCAGACCTATGGGGCCTTGTCGAACGCCGATTTCGTTACCCGGATCTATCTGAATTCCTTGGGACGAAACCCGACCGCGACGGAAAGCTCCGATTGGGTGTCGATGCTCGACAATAATAGCGTGAGCCGCGGCGACATGATCTACGCGCTCGCCGAAAGCGCCGAGCATCTGGCCTATATCGGATCCCAGGCGGGCCAAGCGATCGCCGCATCCTATCAGACCCTGAATTTCGCGGAGAATGCGGTCGTTCGTGTTACGGGAAGCGGAAACACGATCAACGCCGGGAACGGCGACGTCCTGACGATCGGCGGCAATGGCGCGTGGGGCGCCAACAATGTCGTCTATATTTCGAATGGCTCAGCGAGCCTGCTCGCCGATTCCCATATGGATATCGTCGGTTCACGCAATGTCGTTACCGCGGACGTGGGCAGCAATATGGGAATATTTGGCGACGACAATATCGTCTCCGCGAAGGCCGATGGCCTCTGGGTGGGAGGATCTGGAACGATCGTCAACGGCTCCAACAATACAGTCACCGTCTTTGCTGGAGTGGATGCGAACATTGTCGGCGACGCCAATACGGTCTATGGCGAGACGGGAGCGAAAATCACGCTTTCGACGAATGGGCAGAACGGTTCCGGCGACGTCGTGAACATGTCCGACGGCTCGCTCGTCATGAGCGGCGGCGCGAAGGCCACGCTCAACGGCTCCGGCAATACGGTCACTTTCGAATTTGGCGACGCTCTGACGCTCACCGGAAGCAATAACAAAGTCGTGTTCGGAGCCGGCAACGACTCCGTCGACGATACGGGCTCCTTCGAGACGTTCATTTTCGAAGCGAATTTCGGCCAGGATCAGATTTCCGGTTTCGACGGCAGCGATCGGATGCAGATCGACAGCTCGATCTTCGCCGATTGGGCGCATCTCATCGGAGCGGCGCAGCAGGTCGGAGCGGATACGGTGATCACAGCGAGCGCGGCGGATGCGATCACGTTGAAAAACGTCGCGGTTTCGAGCCTCAATCAGAGCCAGTTCCAATTTGCCTGATGGTTCTCGACCTCCTGGGTGTGTCTGCAACACGCCCAGGAGAAACGCCGTCGACATCGAATTTCCGGGTAATCCGGGACTTCTGACACGAAAGCGGCGAACACGCTCTGCGCTATTTTTCTCCCGGACCATCCAGCCCGAACCATTTGCCACGGCTCTCTTCGAGATGCGGGGCCGGATCGTAGATCGTCGTCTCCAGCCGCAGCCGTTCGGCCGAAAGGCGGCCGACCGCGGCCAGGGCGGCGTAGGATGCGACGATGCGGTCGCGTTGCGCCGTCACCAGATCGACGCGCGCATTGAGCAGCGCCTGCTGGGCGTTGAGCACGTCGAGCGTCGTGCGCTGGCCCAATTGCGCCTCGTCGCGCACGCCCTTCAGCGCCACCTCCGCCGCCTTCGCCGCGACCCGTCCCGCGGCGATCGAGCCGATCGCCGTCTTCAGCTGGCTGAAGCTCGATACGACGGCGGCGCGCGCCGCATCGCGCTGCAGATCGGCGTTGAAGCGCGCCTGGCGCAATTGCGCCTTCGCTTGGCGGATCGACGCATATTCGACCCCGCCCTGATAGATCGGCACGTTCAGCGCGCCGCTCACCTGCGCTGTGAATTGTCGCGTGCCCGGAATGCCGAAGAAGGATTCATATTGCTGATTGACCTGCAGATTCGCCGAGACGGTCGGAAGCAGCGCGCCTTCCCCGACTTTCACCGCCGACTCGGCGGCGTCGACCTGATGCTGCGCCGCGGTGACGCTCGGATGCTCGGCGAGCGCGAGGGCGATCGCCTCGCTCGAGGACTTCGGCAGCAGTTGCTCGATCGTGGCCGCAGGCTCCAAATGCTGCGGCTCCACGCCGATCACCTGACGGAAATTGGCGGCGCTGGCCTCGAGCGCGGCCTGGGCGGAATTCAGCTCCATCTCCGCATGGGCGAGCGCGGCTTGCGCCTGCGCCACATCGGTCGGGCTCAGCTCGCCGAGCTCTTGCCGATGGCGCGTCACCCGCAATTGCTCTTTCAAGACCGCGATATTGTTTTTGCGCAGGCCGAGAACGGCCGTGTCGCGCAACACATTCATATAGGCGGTCGCGGCGTTTTGGAGCGTCGTCTGTTCTGTGAGCCTCATCGTCGCCCGCGCGGCGAAAACGCCCGACTCGGCCTGACGTATGGAATTATCCGTGCGCCATCCATCGAACAGCGGCTGCGACAGCGCGAAGGCGGCGGCGCGCGGCTCGCCGATCGTCTGCTCTATGCTGTAGAGCCGCTCGTTGGAACTGTTCCGGCCGGCCGGCTGGCGGAGCCGATTGAATTGCGGTCCGCCATTGACGGAGGCGTTGATCTTCGGCCGCATGCCTCCGGCCGCTTTGGCGACATCCTCGTCGCGCACCCACACATTGGCCCGTTGCTGGTTGAGATCGGGATTGCCGACATAGGCCTTGGCCAGCGCCGATTCCATAGTTTCCGCCCGCGCCTCGCGGCCTTCGAGCGAGGCGATCAGAGCCGCTCCGAGCAAGAGGGCTCGCCCGGACGGAACTCCACGAGCACAGGCGGTCGCCGCCCACCGGATCGATTTTCGAAACGCCATCACGCAACGCTCTCGACTCTGGCCGCACTCGACGAGGGCCCATCGGGCTCCCCGCCGTCTTCTCATCTCTCTCGCAACGCCCGCGACGCGGTCTCGACCAGCGGCGAGAACAAATATTCCAGAATCCGCCGCTTGCCGGTCCTGATCTCGACCGACACGGACATCCCCGGCGAGAGGGGAACATCTACGCCATCCACGCTCATGAACCGCCTCTCGGGCGCGACGGTCACCGGAAACACCAAGTTCTGAACACGCTGCGCGCCGCCGAAATAGCTCGTCTTCTGCGACTTGGCCGGATTGGCTTCGGCCGTCTGGGCGTCCGGCTCTGGAATGGCGTCCCGCGCCACACGGGTGACGAAGCCGTCGAGAGAGCCGTAGCGCGTAAATGGAAACGACTCGATCTTGATGACCGCCTTTTGGCCCGCCTGGATAAAACCGACGTCCTTGTTCTCCGCATAGCATTCGATCTCGAGGCCGGCGTCGTCCGGAACGATGCGCATGAGCTCTTCGCCCGGCGAGACGACCTGATGCTTCGACGTGATGGAGAGTCCGAGGACAGTGCCGGCGATCGGGCTGACGAGCGTCATATGACTGGTCCTCGCATGGGCCTTCGAGGCCTTCTGCTCGAGATCGTCGATCTGACGCCCGGCCTCGGCGAATTTCTGGGCATTGTCGGCAATGAAGCTCTCGAACGCCTTCTCGCGCTCCTTATTGAGAACATCGACATTGGCGCGCGCCTCGAGGAGCTGGCCCTTCTGCGTCGCCAGCGCCGTCTGCTGATTCTGGAGCGTCTCCTGCGCATCGAGCAGGCTCGCCGGCGCGATCGCCTTGCGCGCGACCAGCGCCGCGCGCATGTCCACGCGCTTCCTCAACGTCTCGACGAGAAGCTCCTGCGCGACGATCGTATTCTCGAGGCGCTTTTCTTCGGCATGCTTCTCGATGATCTGAGCCTCGAAGCTCTGCGCCGAGGATCGCAATTGCGACAAATCGCCCTCGAGAACTCTCTGCTCGCGTCGGCGCGTGTCGATCGGAATATCGTCCGGCCAGTCGATCCTTTGCGCCTGCGCGACCTCGCGTCGCTCCCCAGCGGCGATAGCGGCCTTGCGCCGCAGCCATTCGGCGCGAAAGGCGGTGAGCGCCGCCTTGGACGATGTCTCATCCGCCGCGGCCTCGGTCGAATCGAGCTCGACCAGAATGTCTCCAGCCGCGACATGCCGCCCATTCTCCACGTGGACGACGGCGACCTTGCCGATCTCTAGAGACTGCACGGTCTTCACGCGACCGGACGGCTGGATTTTTCCTTGGGCCGTCGCCAATATGTCGATCTCGCCGAAATAGCTCCAGCCAATCGCGAAAACCACCAGTAGGCAGATGCTCCACAACAGGCCGATCTGGATCGGCGAAGGCGGCGTCTCCAGAATAGCGAGCGCGGCCGGCAGGAACTCCTGGTCGGAGCGCGTCATGCGCTGTCGAACCGCGTCTCTCTGTTTGTCGGCGAAGCGGCTCCAGATCGTCATCCCGCCCTCGTCAGATCGTTCTGCAACGCCCAAAGGTGCGCATAGACGCCCTTCTTCGCGAGCAGCTCGTCATGCGTCCCGACCTCGACGATACGTCCTTCATGCATGCCGATGATCTTATCGCAGGGACGCACCGCCTGAAGCCTATGGGCGATGATGATGACGGTGCGGCCTTTGACGATCTCGAACATGTTCTTCTGGATCACGCGTTCACTCTCGTAGTCGAGCGCGCTGGTCGCCTCGTCGAAGATGAGGATCGGCGGATTCATCGCGAGCGCGCGGGCTATGGCGATGCGCTGCCGCTGGCCGCCCGAGAGATTGGCTCCGCGCTCCTCGATCACCGTATCATAGCCGCGCGGTAGCTTGCCGACGAACTCGTCGGCGCCGGCGAGCCGCGCCACGGCCATCACCTGCGCGCGCGACATGGAGGGGTTGGAGAGGGCGATATTGTCATGGATCGAGCGGTTGAACAGAAGATTTTCCTGCAGCACGACGCCGATCTGCGCGCGCAGCCAAGCCGGGCTCACCTGCGAGAGATCGACGCCATCGACCAGCACCTGCCCCTCCTCGGGCAGATAGAATCGCTGAATGAGCTTGGTCAGCGTCGATTTTCCCGACCCCGAGCGGCCGACCACGCCGACGACTTCGCCCGGCCGGATCGACAATGAGATATTCTTCAGCGCCTCGGGCGCCCCCGGGCGATAACGGAAGGCGACATTGCGCAGCTCGATCGCGCCCTTGGCCCTCGGCAGATGGCCATGCGCGACATTCAGCGGCTCGGTCGGCATATTGAGAATGTCTCCGAGCCGATCGATGGAGATTTGCACCTGCTGGAAGTCCTGCCAGATCTGCGAAAGCCGCAGGATTGGCTGAGCGACCTGTCCCGAGATCATGTTGAAGGCGACCAGCTCTCCGACCGACAGTTCGCCGTCTATCACCGCCTTGGCGCCGAACAGCAGCAGCGCCGCACTGGTCAGCTTGCTCACATATTGAATCGCGCTCTGCCCGCCCGCGCCGACCAGCCCCGCGTCGAAAGAGCAGGAGACATAGGCGGCGAGCTTCTCCTCCCATTGCGCCTGCATGGTCGGCTCGACGGCCGCCGCCTTGATGGTCTGCACGCCGACGATCGCCTCGACGAGCATCTGCTGGCTTTCGGCTCCGCGATTGAACTTTTCCTTGATCAGCTCGCGAAGCGCTGGGCGAACCAATTGCGCGATGAGCAGATAGAGCGGGATGGAAATTAGAACGATCAGCGTCAGCTTCCAGGAATAAGCGAAGAGGACGATGATGAAGACGATGGTGAAGAAGATGTCGAGCGCCGAGAACAGGCCTTGTCCGGTCAGAAAGGAGCGGATGGTCTCGAGCTCGCGGACGCGCGCCACGGTCTGTCCGGCCGAACGTGTCTCGAAATAGCTCATCGGCAAGCGGAAGAGATGAAAGAACAGGCGTCGCCCGAGCTCGACGTCGATCCTGTTGGTCGTATGCGACAGCGCATAGCTGCGCAGATATTGCAGGATGACGTCGAACAGGCCGATGACGGCGAGGCCGCCGACGAGGACGAAGAGCGTGTCGTAGCCCTTATGGCTGAGCACCTTGTCGATCACCACCTGGAAGAACAGCGGCGTCACGAGCGCGAAGATCTGCACGACGAAGGAGGCGGCGATCACATGCGCGAGCGGGCGCCGGTAGCGCCAGATCGACGGCAGGAACCATTTGAACCCGAATGTCTGCGGATCGACGCCGGCGCCGCCGAGCTTACGGGAAACGAGGATCGCCTCGCCGCCCATCTCCTCGACGAGCCGTTCGAGCGGCAGCTCGCGATCCATCCGCGTGACGGGATCGACGAGCCGATAGCTGCCGGACGGGAGTCGTCCGCCGAGCACCTGGAACGAGCCATCGCGCATTCGGATGATCGACGGAACCGGTAGAGCGCCGATGCGGTTTTCGTCGGGATCGACGATGATGCGCGCCTTCAGGCCGATCAGAAGGGCCGCGCGCACGATATCCTGAGAACTCGCCGGTCCATCACGCAGCGCGAGTTCTCGGCGAATATGCGCCGGATCCGCCACGATCCGATAATAGGCGGCGACGCCGCACAAAGCCAAAAGGCCGGCGTCGACACTGACTGCTGCGACCTCGGGTCGCGGATTCTCGTTCATTGGCGCCGCTGGCGAAGTGAAAGGTCGAGATCCGCGTTACGCTCCGCGAAAACGAAATGCGAGGCGAAAGCCGATGCGCCGATCGGAGCCGCGGCTGGATAGGCTCCGGTGACGAAACAGGAGGGCGCGGCCGAAGTCATCGGAACGTAAGCGCTGGGCCGCCCCGACGACGATGGAGCGTCGCGGCGTCTAGGAATGAGCTGGAGGCGTCGGGGGAGAACATCATCATTGCTGAAGCAATCGTTTGCCACCAAAATAATTTGATCAAACTCACGAATCGGGCGCGTGTAGCTCTCGGCAAAAGGTCGCTCGGGCCGACCCGAGAAGGCGGCGATGGGCCCCGCGACTATCCTGCACTACCTAAGTGACTGTTTCAAGCAATTGTTCATAGACCGACCATGAAAATGAAACCGCCCCGAGGATCAGATCGGGGCGGTGATTGATTTATGTAAGAAGTGGTTGCGGGGACAGGATTTGAACCTGTGACCTTCAGGTTATGAGCCTGACGAGCTACCGGGCTGCTCCACCCCGCGCCAAGGACGACGGCCACTCTCGAAAGGGCGGGCCGAAGACGAGAAAGGGGAGTACCGAATGGCGAATAGATATCGTCTACTCGCTCTTCGCTACTCCCCATTCGCACATCGTAGATAAGGAAACTCTTGCCCTTTGCAGGCCTGGCGACGACCTACTCTCCCAGGTCTTGAGACATAGTACCATTGGCGCTGAAGCGTTTGACGGCCGAGTTCGGGATGGGATCGGGTCTGATCGCTCCGCCGAGGCCACCAGGCCGGCAAAGGGCAAGTTTGAAGCAAACTGTGATTGGTCTTTCGATCGCGCCATCTGGGAAGATGGGCATGGATTAATGAGAACGATCAAGCCGATCGAGCTATTAGTACCGGTAAGCTCCGCGCGTCGCCGCGCTTCCACACCCGGCCTATCGACGTGGTCGTCTTCCACGGCTCTCGAGGGAGAACTCGTTTCGAGGTGGGTTTCCCGCTTAGATGCATTCAGCGGTTATCCCGTCCATACATAGCTACCCTGCACTGCGGCTGGCGCCACAACAGGTCCACCAGAGGTATGTTCATCCCGG
Organism: Methylosinus sp. RM1; assembly: GCF_011378635.1. Classification (NCBI taxonomy): domain Bacteria; kingdom Pseudomonadati; phylum Pseudomonadota; class Alphaproteobacteria; order Hyphomicrobiales; family Methylocystaceae; genus Methylosinus; species Methylosinus sp. RM1. The sequence goes on along the minus strand of NZ_WOVC01000026.1, from coordinate 244 downwards.
TCCTCTCGTACTAGGGACAAATCCTCTCAATTCTCCGACACCCACGGCAGATAGGGACCGAACTGTCTCACGACGTTCTGAACCCAGCTCACGTACCACTTTAATCGGCGAACAGCCGAACCCTTGGGACCTTCTCCAGCCCCAGGATGTGATGAGCCGACATCGAGGTGCCAAACAACCCCGTCGATATGGACTCTTGGGGGTTATCAGCCTGTTATCCCCGGCGTACCTTTTATCCGTTGAG